>JBDLIK010000051.1:0-11660 GCA_039714895.1 Myxococcota bacterium
AGGGTCTGGGAATCGAGGTGGAAGGTGATCTCCTTCCCGGAGAGCTCGTCGTCGTCCTGGGTGAGAATCGCGAGGTCGCCCGCGCACACCACTCTCTGGTCGTCCCGAAAGTAGGTGGCGACGTCGCAGTGCGCGGTCCGGTTCAGCTGCTCCAGCACCACGTTCCCGCTGGCCACCAGGCGCTCGGGCTGGCTCGAGTGGGCGGGGTAGAAGGCCTCGAGCCGACGGGATTGGAGCACGAAGTCGCCCTGGGCAGCCCGAACGCCATCGGTGAAGACCAGCCGCTTGCGTCCGTCCTCCTCGAAGGCCTCCAGCTGGGCGGCGCTGATCTCGATGGGCGCATCCCCCTGGAAGGGCGTCATGCCCGAGGACCCGGAGGCCTGGGCCGCCTCGTCCGGGGGCGCCGGCTCTTCGGGAGCGCCCGGCGGGGTGTGGAGCGCCAGCACCTGGTCCGACAGCCGCTCCACGGCGGATCCCAGGTCGGCCGGCCCCGCGATTTCCTCGACGAAGGTCGCCAGCACGAGGCCGTCGTCCGCTCCGCGGACCTGCACGTCGACGCTCAGGCTGCGCCCCAGACGAGTGGTTCGACCCACCACCACCGCCCAGAGATGGCTCCGCTCCGCCCAGCCGCGGACGGTCTCGGCGCTCGGTTCTGCTGTGGCCGAAGCCCCCAGGCTGGCGGGACCCACGATGCGATCGACCCCCTTCGTCGCCAGCCGGTCGGCCAGCAGGGTTGCCACGTCCGGCACGCTGGCTCCTTCTGCCGCCACGCGCTCGAACGGTGCAACTCCGATCCCCAGCGGGGTTTTCGGCGAAACAGCCCCGCCACTGGACTCGGCCGAGAGCGGGAGCGAATGGCCAAGGGAGAGTGCCAAGAGCCCCCCGAAGCCCTGACACAGCCAGCGTCTCACTGCTGGATCACCGAGACGTCGCCCACGAGCTGGAAGCGGCCCTCCCCCACGTGGTAGCGGAAGCCGGCTCCGCGATAGCGGCCGTGGCGGTCCGTGATCGTGACCGGTACGTCGCTCACGGCCACGGCCTTGGCGTGGTCGTAGCGCAGGCGCGAGGTCTCGAAGCGGCGGCCGTCCCCGGTGCGTCCGCGCACGTGGCCCTCGGCGACGAAGTCGTTCGTGTCGACGTGGTACTCGGCGCGGTCGCAGCTCATCTCCATGCCCCCCTCTGCGCTGTCACCGGCCACCTTCGCCCGCACGGTGCGCAGATGGGCCACGTCGGAGTCCACCGGAATCTCGGCGGTCTCCGCCTCGAGCAGCACCTGGGGTTCGGAACCCTGGCTCGAGACGAAGGTCATGTCCGTGAGCCGCAGCGCGGGACCTTCGGCGGCGTCGGCAAGCACGGGGGCGGGCGAAGCCGCCAGCAGCAGCGCGAGAAGCCCCGGGCGCGCGATGGCGCGGGCCGGGACCACGCCCAACAGCGCACTCCGCGGCAGCATGCTCTGGACCCAGAAGCGTCCCGCCATGCAAAAACTATACCGACGAGAGTTCTTCCCTACAAGCGAAGAAGCGGCCGGAGAGGCCGATCAGTCTTCCTCGTGGCCGAAAATCTCGTCCCAGGGCTCGTGGGAGACCACCCAGTGGGCGGGACGCATGATCAGGAAGTCGATGGCGAAGCCCACCGGGTAGGCGATGTAGGCCACGATCCGCAACGGGTGGCCGGCCCGCTCGACGTCGTACTCGTCGGCGCTCGCGGTCGCCGCCAGCAGCAGCAGGGACGCGGCCAGCGCCCCCGAAATCCAGCGTGTGCACCTTCGCTCGCCCATCCAGAACTCCTGTTCCTCGCAGCACGGGTGCAATTCAGCTTACCCGCTGGGGTCAGGAAGCACCAGCAGAGTTTCCAGGCTCAGGGACTCATCCGCGCAGGGCGAGAATGCTGCCGATGCGTGCAACACACTCTGCGGACGCCGCGATGCCGTGACGTGCCTCGGCGATGCGCTCGAGCACCCTGGACGGCGTCGCATCCGGATCGAGCAACGCCGCCGCCAGCTCGAACGCGTCCGAGCCCGGGTCGAGATCCTCGACCGCGCGGTCCGAAACCCAGCGCACCCGCGCCTCGAGACGCCGCAGCAACGCGTAGCGTTCGAGGAGAGCCTCCACCTGGGGACCCTCGACGCAGGCTCGCAGCATGCCAGGCACCGATGGGTCGATGACTCGCGAGAGCGACGGACCCCGTTCGAGCATGGCGCCCGTCGCCAGGAACTCGACGTCCATGATGCCACCGGATCCCGCCTTGAAGGCGAGACGCGACGGGCTCTCCTGACCTCGCTCCGCGTGCACCCTCCGTCGGAGATCCGCCACGTAGTCCCAGGACGAGGCCGCCCGAGCGAGGATCTCCCCTCGCGTTCGGTCGAGGATCGTCTGGGTGTCGGAGACGCTTCCGGCAATGGCGCGCGACCGCAGCAAGGCGAGATGCTCCCAGCGCTCCGCACGCTCGCATTGGTAGTGCCGAAAGCCCTCGTAGGTCGTGACCAGCATGCCCTGGTGTCCCGAGGGCCGCAGCCGGGCATCCACGCGATAGGCGAAGCCCGCCCCCGTCATCGTCGACAGGTAGCCGACCAGCCGCTGGGCAAGGCGCGACGCCGCCTCGATTCCATCGGATCCCGAAGGAGTCAGAAAGATCAGGTCGAGGTCCGAGTGGTAGGTGAACTCGCTTCCGGCCAGCTTCCCCATGGCCACCACGCCGAGCTCGGGTGGATCGCCTCCGGAGGCTCGGGACGCCGCCGCTCCGAACGCCCGTCGCACGATGGTGTCGGCAAGCCGGGACAGAAACGCCGAGACCTCGTGAAAGGGAATCGCACCGGACAGATCGAGGCAGGCGGCCAGCAGGGTGTCCTCCCGGCGGAGCAGGCGGAGCTCATCCAGAAAGCCCTCGAGATCCGTCGTCGGATCCCCGGGAGCCTCGAGCTCGTCCGCGCGGCGGCGGAGCCAATCCCGGTCGAGCTCCGCCAGTCTCCCGATCAGCCGGGACCGCGTGCTGAGGAAGCCCGCCGCGCGGGGGGAGCTGGCCAGAACGGCCGCGAGGCCGCGCCCCACCTCGGGTCCGAGATGCACTCCAGAGCTTTCGAGCTGCTCGAGGGAATCCTCGTCAACCCGCTGGAAACGCTCGAGAAGAATCTCCGACTTCAGCGTTCGCTCCAGGCTCCGCCGGAGCTCGCCGCTCACCGCTCCCCTCCGAGCAGCAGTTCTTCGAAGTGCCCACGCACCTCGGCGCGGACGGCCGTCCAGTCGTCGAGCATGCGCTCCCTCGCCTGCTCCGCCTCGGGCTCGCGATAGCCCATGCGGCGCGCCAGGGCGCGCTGGGCGGCGGGCTCCCGGGGCACCGTATGCAGCTGCCGCTCCTCCTCGAGCTGCAGACCGTGCTCGGCACGGCGCAGCCACTGGTAGGCGCCGGCGAGGGCCAGGGCGGTCTCCTCCGAGAGGATGCCGAGCCGGCCCAGGGCCTCGAGACCTTCGAGGACGTTCCCCGACCGCAGCTCCGGGTGCACGCCGCCGTAGAAGAGCTGGAGAGCCTGAAGCAGGAACTCGACGTCGCGGATCCCCCCGGGCCCCTCCTTCAGATGATGCTCGAGGTCCAGACGCTGGGCGCGGCGCTCCTCCTCGATGCGCGTCTTCATCGCGCGCACGTGTTCGAGAGCGCCCGGGTCGACGGAGCGCCGATAGACGAAGGGCAGGATCGCCTGGGAGAAGGCCTGTCCGGCGGCGGCATCGCCCGCCACGAACCGCAGTCGGATCAGCATCTGGCGTTCCCACTCGGCGCCGAAGGCCTCGTAGTAGTCGAGCGCGGCCGCCACGGAGTTGGCGAGGGCGCCGGTGCGTCCCTCGGGCCGCAGATCGAGGTCCACCCGATAGCCGAACCCCTCGGCCGTCGGCACCTCGAGGCCCTGCTTGAGCCGACGGGCCACCTGGGCCACCTCTCGGTTGCGCGCCACGTCCTGTTCGGGGCCGCTCGCCTCGTAGAGAAAGAGCAGGTCCACGTCGGAGGAGAGGTTGAGCTCCCGGCCGCCGAGCTTGCCCAGAGCGAAGAGCGCGGGCGGCGGGACGCCCACCTCGGCGGAGGCGCAGCGGAGCGCCGTCAGCAGGCAGCGGTCCGCCAGCGCGGACAGCTCGGCGAGACCCTCCTGGAACGGTCGGCCCCCGAAGTCGCGGGCGGCCACCCGCAGGAGACCCCGGTACTTGGCGTCGCGGAGGTCTTCCCAGTCCTCCGGCTCCTGGTCCTCCGGGGGCCCCGGCAGCGGACCCGCGAGCTCCCGGATCCACTCCGGGCGCCGCCGGAGGCCTCGCCCCAGGAAGTTGCTGCCGGCCAGGATCCGAGACAGCGAGCGGAGGCCGCCCGAGTCGAGCCGCGCCGCGTCCGCGCGGACCTGCTCGGCGAGCTCGAGGAGCAGCCGCGCACCGTGGCCGGGGCGCGCCCCCACCAGCAGCTCGGGCACCCAGCGCTCGAGGTCCGGAGCGAGGTCGGGGTGTCGAGCGGCGGCCTCGAAGACGCTCGCGGACCGTGCGGGATCCTCGTCGCCGGCGAGAGCCAGCAGCCCGGGGTCTGCGGATCCCGCGCGCAGCTGCTCGAGAAAGCGGTCGGCCAGCGGCTCCATCTGCTCGAGAAGATACCCCCAGCCGCTTGCGCGAAATCTGACGATAGATCAGATTCGGAGCATGGACCTCTGCTGGAGCGACGAGCAGGAGCTGCTGCGGCGGACCGCCCGCGAGACCCTCGAGCGCGAGTGCCCCATGAGCCGCGTGCGGGCGGCGATGGACGACGCCGGGGAGGCGCGGGAAGAGATCTGGAAGACCCTGGCGGGCCTCGGCTGGACCGGCCTGGCGCTTCCAACGGCGCACGGGGGTGCCGGACTCGGGCTCGCCGAGCTGACGGTCCTGCTCGAAGAGATGGGCCGGGTGCTGCTCCCCGCACCGTTCTTCTCCTCCTGCGTGCTCGGCGGCCTCGCCGTCCTGCTCGCCGGCGACGAGGCCCAGCGCGCACGCTGGCTCCCCGGCATCGCCTCCGGCGAGCGGCGCGCCAGCTTGGCGCTACTCGGCGAGGAGGGAAGCTGGGACCCTCCGGCACTCGCCCTCCCCGCCCACCCCGATGGCGACCCGCTCCGCCTGTCCGGCCGCCGCCTGTTCGTGCCCGACGCGGCCAACGCCCAACAGCTGCTGGTGCCCGTGCAGCCGGCCTCGGGAGAGCCCTGTCTTGCGCTGGTGGAGACCGACGCGCCGGGGCTCTCCGTCCGGCCCATGGCCTTCCTCGACGCCACCCGCCCGGTGGCGGAGGTGCATTTCGAGGAGGTCGCGGTCTCCACGGAGCGGGTGCTCGCCTCCGGACGCGCTGCCTGGCTGCCGGCGCTGCTCGATCGCGCTCGCCTGGCCCTCTGCGCGGAGATGGTCGGCGGGGCCGAGCGCGTGCTCGAGCTGAGCGTCGCCTTCGCACGCACCCGCGAGCAGTTCGGTCGACCCATCGGAAGCTTCCAGGCCATCCAGCACAAGTGCGCGGACATGCTGGTGCAGCTCGAGGGCGCCCGCTCCGCCACCTGGGCCGCAGCCTGCGCCCTGGATGCGGAGGCCCCGGACGCTCACCTGGCGGTCTGCGTCGCCAAGGCCTGGTGCTCGGACGCCTACCGGACCATCACAGGCGAGGGCATCCAGATTCACGGAGGCCAGGGCTTCACCTGGGAGCAGGACCTCCAGCTCTACTTCAAGCGCGCCCGCGCCAGCGAGGTGGCTTTCGGCGACGCCCCCTTCCACCGCGAGGAGATCGCCCGCCTGCTGGTGGACGACCCCGCTGCCCTCGAGCACGGCTTCAGCTAGTCCCGCGGCACCAGCTCGAAGATGCGCGGCCCGCCGATCCGGATCCAGCCGCTCACGCGATCCATGAAGCCGTACTTCTCCCGGAACGCGGCCTGGACCTCGCCGATGCGCTCCGCCGCCGTCACCCGCTCGGCGCGGGCACGGCGCTCCGTCGTCTCGTCCAGGAGCAGCACGTCCGGGTCCCGTTCGAGATTCCCGAACCAGCGGGTCGCGCCAGTGCGCACGTAGGCCGCGCCGTCCCGCACCACGATCCAGATCTTGGTGCTGCGCTTCGAGCCGTCCTCGTCCGTCGTGACGATGCGAACCACGTCGGCGTCCGCGAGCGCCGTCCACTCCGAAGCGGCGGCCGGTGCCGCCAGCAGCCCGAATGCCAGGCAGACGCGCAGCAGCACGCTCATACGCGCACCTCCGGCGAGGTCGTGGCCTCGCCAAAGAAGAGTCGGGCAGCGTTGCCCCGCAGATATCCGTCCAGCGCATCGGGCGGGAGGTCGAGCCGTCGGGCTTCCTCCAGACAGCGGCGCATCGGGATGGCCGGGTGGTCCGACGCGTAGAGTACCTTGCTCCGGCCCCGGCTCCGCATGAAGTGCAGCAGCGGCTCCGGCAGATACTTCGGGAGGTAGGCCGAGGTCATCAGATGCAGTCCCGGATACTTGAGCATGAGCCGGATCGCCTCGCCCCACCAGGGGTCGGCTCCATGGGCCATCACCAGCTGGAGCTCCGGGAAGTGCAGACAGACCCGGTCCAGGTGCATGGGGTGTTGGCACTCGCCGGGCGCCGGCGGCCCCGGGATGCCCGTGTTGATGCTGATGGGCAGCCCGAGCTCGATGCACTTGGCGTAGACCGGGTAGTAGACGGCATCGTTGGGCGGCAGGTCCAGGAAGAAGGGCGTGATGCGCGCGAGGGCCACGGGCTGGCTGGCCACGAAGGCCTCGAGCTCGCGCAGGGCCTTCATGCCCCGACGCGGGTCGAGCTGCGCCCCCAGGGAGAAGCGTTCCGGGTGCTTGTCGCTGAACGACAGCACGTGCGCCGAGGGCGCTCCGGGCAGCGTGGTCAGGATGGCCCGCTCCACCCCGAGCGCGTCCATGGCTTCCAGGGTCTCTGCGATGGAGTAGTTGCGGAAGAAGTCGTCCCCCTGCCGGAAGGTGTCCTCCGCCGCGCGCACCATGTAGTTCGGGCGCCCGAGCTCGGCCATGTTCACGTTCACCCAGCAGTCGATCGCCTGCCCGGCCATGGGGCTACCACGTCTCGCTGAAGAACTGGCGCATCCAGCGGCGGTAGGTCCCGATCTCGCCGTCGCCGTCGCAGAGCATGGGCCGGCGCAGGTAGGTCTTGTGCTCCCAGATCACGATGTCCTGCTCCATCTGCTTCTCGAGGTCCCGGATCAGCGCCGCTCCCAGCCCGCCGCCACCCTCTTCCTTCTTCACCGTGTAGGCGAAGCTCACGTCGGTGGTCTCCTCGTCGATGGGCGTGGCGGTGTTCACCATCAGCGTCTCGGCAATCCCGGTGATCCGGACGGTCTGAAAGGCGGGCCCATGGTCGTGGGTCTCGAGCCCGCCCACGACGTCGCCGCGCGGGGTCGGGAAGGTGACGCGGTTGCGCACGCACAGCACGTGGCCGTCCACCGCCACCTCGCTCTCGGGAATCGTCTGGGTGCCGTGCACGTAGCGGAAGTGCACCCGGTCCACGGCGTTCTCGTTCATGTCGAGCCATCGACTGCGGACCGTCCAGTGCCGGATCTCGTAGGGCGTCCACTCCGACGAGCCCACCTCGGGGAGGTCCGGGATCTCCCAGCTGGGCGCCTGCCCCTCCGCATGGTGGTAGAGGAGGATCTGGCCGTTCTTCTCGGCCACGGGCCACACCCGGATCCGCGCCTTGGGAGGGATCTTGCTCGCGTAGGGCACCTCCACGCAGGCGCCGCTGGCCGGATCGAAGCGCCAGGCGTGGAAGGGACAGCGAAGCGTGCCCTGCTCGAGGCGACCCCCGTGGCCCAGGTGTGCGCCCAGGTGGGGGCAGTAGGCGTCGAGCACGTGGGCCCGACCCGCCTCGTCCCGCAGCAGCACCAGGTCGCGCCCCAGGTACTGGAGCGGCTGCACCCCCCCCTCCGCCACGTCCTGGGAGTAGGCGACCCGGAACCAGCCATTGGCGTACGCCGGATACGGGAAACGCCCCATAAGCTCCTTCGGAATCTGACGCGGCGTCAGAAAATCAAGGCTATCGCCGGCCCAGGGCGAAGGCAAACGTCCCGCAGCTCGGACTATTCCCTCGGAAGACCGAGGACGCGCTGCGCCAGGATGTTGCGCTGGATCTCCGAGGTACCCGCGTAGATGGTGCCAGCCCGGGACCAGAGCAGCTCGTAGCACCAGAAGCCGTCGTCCACCGCACCCGGATCGCCCCGGGGCACCAGGCCCGAAGCGCCGAGGATCTCGAGGGCCGTGTCCTTCACGCGCTGGTCGAGCTCGGTGCAGGCGAGCTTCAGGGTGGATCCTTCGGGGCCCGGTCGACCGGTGCTCTCCAGCCGGCTGGCGTTGCGGTAGGCCGTGGTGCGCAGGATGCGGACCTCGGCGACGAAGGCCGCCAGCTTCTGACGGATGTAGGGATCGTCGGCGGCCCTGCGCCCTCCCCGGGGCGTGCGCCGGGCCAGCTCGATCAGGCGCTTCACGTCCGCCTCCAGGCGAGCGTGCTGGGCGGAGGTGCCGCGCTCCACCGAGAGGGTGGTGATCACCACCTCCCAGCCCCGGTGGAGCTCCCCCACCAGGTGCTCCCGGGGCACCCGCACGCCGTCGAAGAACACCTCGTTGAACCATGCCTCGCCCGTCATCTCCCGCAGGGGCCGGACGGAGATCCCTGGGCTCTTCATGTCCACCACGAGGAAGGAGAGGCCGCGGTGGCGCGAGGACCCGGGATCCGTGCGCACCACCAGCATGCAGCAGTCCGCGGCCTGGGCGAAGCTGGTCCAGATCTTCTGGCCGGTCACGACGATCTCGTCGCCGCACACCTCGCCCCGCGTGCGAAGGGCCGCCAGGTCCGACCCGGCCCCGGGCTCGGAGAACCCCTGGCACCAGAGATCGCGGCCGTCCAGGATGGGCGCCAGGAAGCGGGACTTCTGGGCCTCGCTGCCGTGGGCAATCAGCGTCGGCCCGACCAGGTGCAGACCCACGGCGAGCAGGATCAGGTCCGGCGCGCGCGCGCGCGCGTACTCTTCGCCGTAGATCAGGCTCTCCAGCACGCCGGCGCCCCGCCCGCCGTACTCGCGGGGCCAGTCGAGACCCGCGAAGCCTCCCGCGTGGAGCCGGCGCTGCCACTCCCGGGCGAAGGCCACGCGCTCCTCCAGGCTCTCGGGCATCCGGCAGGCGGGAGTTCCCCAGCCCGCCGGCAGGTTCGCGCGCAGCCAGGCGCGTACCTCCTGTCGGAAGCGCGCCTGCTCCGGGCTGTCGGCCAGATCCATGCCGCTCACTCCGGGACCGCGACCGGGTCCAGGGCCCGAGGCCGAACGCGGGCCTCGCGCCGCACGAACGCGAGCCCCCCGGTGGCCAGAGCCAGCAGACCCGCGAAGATCGCGAAGGCCAGCTGGTAGCTCCCCAGCCGATCGTACACCGCTCCCGCGAAGACCGGGCCCAGGGCCCCGCCCGGGAAGAGGGTGATCATGAGCGCCCCGTAGATCTTCGCCAGGTGTCTCACCCCGAAGCAGTCCGCCACCACCACCGGCAGCACCACGTTCTCCGCGGCCACCGCCAGGCCGTGGAGCATGAGGAAGAGCAGCAGCAGCGGAGGCCGTCCGACGCCGAGCAGCACGCACGCGCCCAGGGTAAGGATCCCGAAGTTGGCGAGGAGCGCGGTCCTCGAGGCGATGCGGTCGGCCAGCGCGCCCATGGCCAGCTTCGCGAAGATCCCCAGGAAGATGGCGAAGCCGAGGCTGGCCGCGGCGCGGGCGTCCGAGTAGCCGAGGTCGCTCACGAAGGCCACCAGATGCTGGTTCACGCCGAGGTAGTAGAAGTAGAAGGCCAGCAGGGCCAGGGCAAGGATCCAGAAGCTCCGGGTGCGCAACGCTTCCCCGAGGTCGAGGCTGTCCTCGCCCAGCGCGTCGGGCTCCGCCCCACCATCGGGGAGTGCGACGGGCGCGGGCGGCTCTCGCAGGGCGAACAGCGCGAAGGGCAGCAGGATCACCAGTGCCGCCAGCCCCACCCCCTCGAAGGCCGCGCGCCACGAGTCCTGGGCGGCCACGGCCTCGGCGAGGGGTGGCACCGCGGCGCCCCCCACGTTGGAGCCGACGAAGACGAACCCCAGGGCGAGGGCCCGGCCGCGCACCACCCAGCGCGCCGCCAGGGATCCCACCACCACGTCGCCCACGCCGGTCATCCCCAGCCCCAGCAGCGCGCTGGCCAGGTAGAACTCGAGGAGGGTCTCCATCCGGGAGAGCAGCCCGAGGGAGGTGGCCAGCAGCAACACCGAGACCGAGACCACGGTCCGGGTGCCGATGCGCTCGGAGAGCGCGCCGAGCAGCGGCGCGGAGACGCCCATCGCCAGCAGCAGGGGGATGCCGCCGGCGGCGTAGGCGGCCCGCGACCATTCGAAGTCCGCCACCACGTGCTTGAGGGTGACGCTGAACACGTAGCCGCAGCCGAGACCCATCTGGCAGACGAAGCAGCCGATCAGCACCCCGAGGGTGCGTCGGTCGCGAAGGCTGCGCGGCGCGGGCAGCTCGCTCACGCGAGGACGCCGTCTCCGCGCAGCTGGCTCACCGTCTCGGCGTCGAGCCCCAGGACCTCCTCCAGGACCGCCTGGGTGTGCTCCCCCAGCAGCGGCCCCGGGCGCCCCAGCCGAGGGGGATGCCGCTCGAGGCGCAGACCCGAGTGCTCGCAGGCGAGCTCCCCGAGCACGCCGTGCTCCAGCCGGCGGAAGTGGCCCCGGTGGGCGAGCTGGGGATCCTCCAGCAGATCGGCCACGGTCTGAACCACCCCCGCCCGTACGCCGGCGGCCTGCAGGCGCTCCATCAAGGAGTGCGCCTCGTGCTGGGCGGTCCAGGCCGCGAGCCCGCGGTCGAGCTCGTCCTGATCCCGCAGACGACCCTCCAAGCTTGTGTAGTGCTCCCGAGCGGCCCAGGCGGGACTCCCCAGGACCTCGACCAACGCGCACCACTCGGCATCGGAGAGAACCGCCAGGGCAATCCAGCGATCCTCCCCGCGACAGGGATAGATGCCGTGGGGAGCGGCCTCCTCCTCGCGATTGCCGCAGCGGGAGACGATCTCCCCGGTCGCGCTGGTGCGCGCCACCCACTCGGAGAGGCTGTACACCCCGGTCTCGATCTGGGACACGTCGATGTACTGTCCCTCGCCGCTCCGCTCGCGCTCGAGCAGCGCCGCCACCACCAGCAGGGCCACGTAGCGGGGCGACAGCGTGTCGGTGATGGTGCCGTAGGGTCCCAGCGCTTCCCGATCCGGCCAGCCCGTCAGGAAGTTGAAGCCGGCGATGGCGGCGCCCTGTCCGCCGAAGCCGGGGTAGCCTCGCTGGGGCCCCGTCTGGCCGAACAGACAGCTGCTGAGCATCACCAGCTGCGGCTTGAGTGCCCGCAGCACTTCGTAGTCGAGTCCCCACCGGGCCATCACGCCCGGGGCAAAGTTCTCGGTGACGACATCGGCCCAGCGCACCAGCCTGCGGGCCAGCTCCACGCCCCGGGGCTTGGACAGATCGAGGGTGACGCTCTCCTTGTCGGGGTTGAGGAGTGCGAACATCGGCGAGGCATCGAGGGCGCCCGGCGCCTCCGGGGTGAGATGGAGCAGCCGCAGGAAGTCCGGACGTCGGGTCGACTCCACCCGCACCACCCGCGCCCCCTGCTCCGCGAAGTAGCGG
>JBDLIK010000052.1:0-11659 GCA_039714895.1 Myxococcota bacterium
GGCTCCTCCCCCGGCACCGCCCCGAGCAGGCGCTCCACCTCGGCGCTGTCGAGGGTGCGGGGCAGGCGCTGCGTAAGCCGCGGCGCGCCGAGACCCTCGAGCGGGTCGTCGGTCATTCTTCCGGTGGCTTGCAGGTGTCGAACCAGACGGCGCACGGCCACCAGCGCACGGGCTCGGCTGCGCGCAGAGAGACCCTCCCGCGCCAGCGACTCGAGGAACCCGCTCACCTGCGCGCGCACGATCTCCTCCGGCTTGCTCGCCCCCCGGCGCAGCAGGAAGGCGACGAAGCGCGAGAGGTCGCGGCCGTAGGCCTCCACGGTCCGGGGCGCGAGCCCCTGCTCCACCCGAGCGTGGGTGAGGAAGCCATCGAGGGCCTGATCGAGCGGGCTCGCGCCCTCAGCCACCCGGCTCCTCCGAGGCCACCCGGTAGAGGTCCCGCTGGAGGGCCTCGAGGCGGGCAGCGGTCGTGAGCTTCTTGCGATGTCGATTCTTCAGGTAGAAGGTGTCGGCCACCTGGTCCAGGATGGTGGTGGCCTTCGAGATGTAGATCTCGAGGCCGTGGGCCGCGAGGGTCGAGGTGAGGTCGTAGAGCAGCCCCATCCGGTCGTTCGCTGTGATGTCCACGATCGTGTAGAAGTCGGACTCGTCGTTGTTGATGCGCACCTTCGGCGGGCGGGCCCGCGGCGGCCTTGGGCCGCCCACGGGCCGGAGTCGACGCCGGATGGCCTCGGCGACGTCCCTCCGGCCGGCGAGCACGTCGTAGAGCGCCTGCTCGAACTCCTTCCAGGCGAGCCTTCGCTCGCCCTCACCGCCGCGAGGGGTGCTGATCCGATAGACCTCGAGAGCCAGGCCGCTGCGAGACGTGTAGACGCTCGATCCGAGAATGTTGAGCCCTCGGCTGGTCAGGGTCCCGGCCACCTTGGCGTAGAGCCCCGGCACGTCCCGGGTGCAGACGATCAGCTCCGTCACCCCATCGGAGAACTCCCGCATGGAGATCGCCACCGCCCGCTCGACGGTATAGGCCGAGACCAGCAGGGCGTGGCGCGCCACCTCCTGAGGCGTGTGGCCGACGAAGTAGCGGCGGGGCATTCCCGCGAAGTAGGCATCGATGCGCTCCTCGCCCATGCCGAGGGCGCGCAGCTCGCCGCGAGCACCCTCCTGGCAGGCGACGACCTCCGCCTCGAGCTGCTCGAGAGCCCGGGAGGGATCGTCGGAGCCGGTCTCGAGGAACTCCGACGTCCGCTCGAAGAGCTCCCGGAGCAGGCGTCCCTTCCACTCGGTCCACGCCTCGGGCGAAGACGCCCTCGTGTCCGCGAAGGTGAGGAGATAGAGGTTGCGGAGGTTCTCCCGGTCTCCGACGCTGCGCGCGAACTCGACGATGACCCGAGGATCGGCGAGGTCTCGACGCTGGGCCACGTGGGACATCACCAGATGCTGCGCCACGAGGAACAGCACCCGCTCGGCCCGCTCGGGCTCGACGCCCAGGCGCTCGAGGCAGCGACGGGTGATCTCCACACCGCGCAGGGAGTGCTGACCGCCAAACCCCTTGCCCACGTCGTGGAAGAGGCAGCCGAGGAAGAGCACGATGCGATCGTTCAAGCCGCGCATCAGCTCGGTGAGCTCAGGAAGCGCGCGCTCGTACTTCCCTCGCCACAGCCGGCGCAGCTCCTCGATCAGGAAGGTGGTATGCACGTCCACCGTGTAGGTGTGGTACATGACGTGCTGCCAGCGACAGACGATGTGGTCCCACTCCGGCAGATAGCATCCCAGCAGGCCCACCTCGTTCATGGCGGTCAGCGTGCGGAAGACGCGGTGCTCCGAGGCGAGAATGCGAAGCAGCGTCCGGCCCGCCTCGGGATCCGAGCGGAGACCCTCGTCCACCCGCGCGAGACCCTTGCGCACCAGGCGCAGGGCCGTTCGCGACAGGGGGACCTGATGGTCCTGCGCCACAGCGAACGCGGTGAGCAGGCGCACCTGCCTCTCCGCCAGATGGTCGAGGCTCGGAATCTCGAGATGGTCGCCGACCACACGAAAGCCGTCTTCGACGAGGCGGGAAGCCGGCGGCGAACGCGGCGGGCGAACCTTCGCCAGGCACTGGTCCAGCACCAGGGAAGAGGCCCACTCCACCACCCGGGCGTGCCGATAGTAGGCGCCCATGAAGCGCTCCACCGGGAGCTCGGCGCCCTCCTCTTCTCCGTAGCCCAGGGCGCGGGCCACCAGCTCCTGCTGCGCAAAACCCATCTGGTCGTTGCGCCGCTCGGACAACAGATGCAGCTCGTTGCGCACCAGCCAGAGGAAGTCGAGGGCCTGCTCCAACTCGGTGAGCTCATCGGCGGTGAGCAGTCCGGGCTGACCGAAGTCGGCGAGCCGTCCAAGCTCGAGATCCCACACCCGCAGCGCCCAGCGCGCCCCGTGATAGTCTCGCAGTCCGCCCGCACCCTCCTTCACGTTCGGCTGGAGCAGGTAGAGGGACTCACCGAACTTCGCGTGGCGCTCCTGGCGCAGGGTGCGGAGGGTCTCGATGAACTGCGCGGGCTCCGTCAGCACCTCGCGGCGCACGGCCGCGCGGAGCTCCCCAGGAAGCTGCGCCCCGCCCGCCAGCAGCCGGGTATCGAGGATCGCTGTGGCCACCGTCCAATCTTCCCGGGCCAGCTCGCAGGTCTCCGCGAGGGTGCGGATCGCGCAGCCCACCGCGAGGCCGGAATCCCACAGCCAGTATTGCAGCCGCTCCGCCACCCGAGCCGAGGCCTGGCTCAAGGGCTCGGCATGGAGCAGCAAGAGATCCACGTCCGAGTGGATCGACATCTCCTCCCGTCCGTACCCACCCACGGCGCAGACGGAGAACAGCTCCCGCGGGTCCGCGGACGCCCCTTCGGTGGCGCGTGCCAGCAGCTGGCGCACCAGATGATCGGTGAGCTCGCTGCAAGACTCGTTGGTGATGCGCCCGGACCCGGTTCGGCGGTGGACCGCTTCGAGGTGGGTGCGCACGGCCTCCAGGTACTTCCGCACCCCCGGCACCACGCTGGCTTCGGCATCCTGGAGGAAGCCATCGACCCGGGGCGCCTCGCTCACCGGGAACGTTCGGCCACGACGGGCGCAGACATCCGGTAGCCCGCGATGCCGTCGGCGATTTCCTCGGCCAGCGCCTTCAGGTACGCCGGTTCCTTCAGGCGACGCTCCTCCTTCGAATTCGTGAGGAAGCCGATCTCGACCAGGATGGCAGGAAGGTTCGAGAGATAGAGGACGAAGAAGGGTCCTCGTTTCACGCCCAGGTCGTCGACCTTTCCGTAGCGCTTGCGCATGCCGGCCACCACCTGCCGATGCACCGAGCCGGCCAGACGCTCGGAGTGATCGGACACTTCAGAGACGCGGAAGCCCGCCACGGTGCGCTGAAGGCTGTCGAGCTCGGTCTCGCTGATGCCGTTCTCGTGAGCGGCGACCCGCACGGTGTGCCGCTCGTGACTCTTGTCCAGGTAGTAGGTCTCGATCCCCCGCAGCCGCCGATTCGGCGCAGCGTTGGCGTGGAGCGAAACGAAGACATCACCGCCCACGCCCTCGGCGATGGCCGTCCGTTCCTCGAGCTCGAGGCTGCGATCCGAGTCTCGGGTGGACACCACCCGGAAGCCCCGGGCCTCCAGGCGGGGGCGCAGGGCCCGGGCCAGCTGGAGCACCACGTCCTTCTCGCGCAGCCCCGACGGCGAGGTGGCGCCGGGGTCGCGTCCGCCATGCCCGGGGTCGAGAACCACGGTGCGGACGGGGCGCATCCCCACCGGGAGCGGGCGCAGCCCGTGGGGCGCCCGGGGATCGACGACGCGACGCCCGTAGACGTCCACCACCACCCGGGGCGGCGCGGAGAGGATCATCAGACGATGGTGGTCGTAACGCTCGAGGTCGATCACGAGGCGGGTCGTGCGCAGAGTGTTCTGTCCCAGGCGAATGCCGCGCAGCAGCCCGTCGCTCACCGGGATCGCCTCGGCGTAGCTCCGCCCCACCCACACGCCCGGAAGATCCAGATAGAGCCGCTCGGGCCGACCGCTCTTGCCGTCGGGAGGGAGTCGGCGCACGGAGGTCGACACCAGCTCTTCGAGCTCCACGACGACCCTCGTGTACTCGTCGTAGGACCAGTGCCGGACGTCGGCGACGTTGCGGAGACCCGGAGGCCGCTCGACTCCCAGGAGCAGCGGCACCAGCAGCAGAACCAGCCCCTGCAGCCGCGCCGCCCTCACTCGGGGTCCTCCTCGCTCAGACGCAGCACCCAGCGCTCCAGGGCCGCGAGGGCTTCGAGCGGCGTGGTGCGCTCCGGGTCGAGGGCGCGAAGCGCAGCGAGCACTTCCCTCTCGGCGGCTCCCAGAGGGGGTGCGGAGCCGGAAGGGGTGAAGAGATCCAGCTGCGCCCGCCCGGGCGGGGACGGAGTGCTCCCCGAACCCGCCAGCCGCGGCTGTCCCTCGGCATCGAGCTCCCCTCCCTCGAGGTTCGCGAGGATCTCCCGGGCGCGCGCCACCACCGGCTCGGGCAGTCCCGCCAGTCGCGCAACCTGGATGCCGTAGGAGCGATTGGCGCCTCCGGCCGCCAGCCGGCGCAGGAAGATCACCTGGTCCTCCCACTCCCGCACCTGGAAGTGGGCGTTGCGCACCCGCGGTCGGATCCGCTCGAGATCCGTGAGCTCGTGGTAGTGGGTGGCGAAGAGCGTACGCGGACGCAGGCCGGGCGCATCGTGGAGGTGCTCGGCGACCGCCCAGGCGATGGAGAGTCCGTCGAAGGTCGCCGTTCCCCGGCCGATCTCGTCGAGGATGACCAGGCTGCGCGGGGAGGCCTGGGCGAGGATCTCGGCGGTCTCGCGCATCTCCACCAGGAACGTCGACTCGCCCCGGGCCAGCCGGTCCGAGGCACCCACCCGGGTGAAGATGCGATCCACCACGCCCACCCGCGCCGCCTCGGCAGGAACGTAGCTCCCGATCTGCGCGAGCAGCGCGTTGAGTGCCACCTGTCGCAGATAGGTGCTCTTGCCGGACATGTTCGGACCCGTGAGGAGCAGCAGCTGGGCAGCCTCAGGATCGAGGTCGGTGTCGTTGGGCACGAAGTCCTCGCCACCGCGTCCGCGAAGCGACGCTTCCACCACCGGGTGGCGACCCCCGCGGATCTCGAGACCCAGGCCGGCGTCCACCTCCGGACGGACCCAGCCCCCGGCCCGCGCGACCTCGGCGAGGGACGCGAAGCCATCGAGCTCGGACACCGCCTCCGCGGCGCGCTGGATGGCCGCCCCGTGCCCCAGGGTTTCCTGACGCAGTGCCTCGAAGAGCTCGCGTTCGAGGGCCGCCGCGCGCTCTCGGGCCCCCAGAACGCCGTGCTCCGCTTCGCGCAGCTCGGAGGTCGTGAAGCGTTCGACGCTGGCGAGGGTCTGCTTGCGCTCGTACTCCGCCGGGACACGCGCCAGCTGCGCCTTCGTCACCTCCAGCGAGTAGCCGTGCACGGGGTGGAAGCGCACGCGGAGGTTCGGGATGCCGCTGCGCTCCCGTTCGCGACCCTCGAGACCCGCAATCCACTCCCGTCCCTTGCGCGCGCTCTCCCGCAGCCGGTCGAGCTCGGGACGGTGGCCCGCCAGGATGTAGCCCGTCTCCAGCGCCCCCCGGGAGCCGCGGGGGAGCGCGGGCGGGTCCTCCACCAGCCCTTCCTCCAGCGCCTCCAGGGCCTCGGGAACCGCTTCCAGGTGCGGCAGGGAGGCCGGACGGGAGGCATCCGCCTGGCCCCAGAGCTCGCTCCCACCCGTCTCGAGTTCAGCCACCACGCCGGGAAGCGCGCGCAGGGATGCGCGCAGGGCGGCCAGATCCCGGGGCGTGGCCGAAGGCCGCGCCACCTTGGCGAGACGGCGCTCGAGATCGCGCACGGGCCCGAGGGCCTCCCGAACTCGGGCCCGCAGCCGGTCGGACTCCGCCAGCCAGGCGACGGCCTGCTGCCGTGCACGGATGGCCGCCGGATCGATCAGCGGATAGGCCACCCAGCGCGCCATGCGGCGCGCGCCCATGGGGGTGCAGGTCCAGTCGATGCGTTCGATGAGGGTGCCGCGCCGGCTGCCATCCTCCTGGCTCTCGAAGAGCTCCAGGTGGCTGCGGGTGGCGGCGTCGAGCACCATGGCCTCGGAGAGCTGGTAGTGCCGCAGCCGGGTGGCCTGCCCAAGGGCGAAGGGCTGGTGGGCCGCCAGGAAGCAGAGCAGCGCCGCCGCCGCCCGCTGCGCGGCATCCGTGCCAGCCGGGTCGAGACCGAGGGGACGCGCCGGCGCCCGGGCCGGATCGAAGTCGACCGGATCCACGCGCGTGAGCGCGGCATCCGGCAGCAGCTCCGCGATCCGCGCCGCGATCTCGTCTCCACCCTCGACCAGCAGCAGCTCGCGGGGCGCCACCCGCAGCAGCTCTTCGGCGAGCAGCGGCGGCAGGGCCTGGCTGGTTTCCAGTCGGGTCGCCCGGAAGTCGCCGGTGGAGGCCTCGAGCACCGCGAGCCCCGTCTCGCCGGCGCCCACGAACAGCGCGGCCAGCCCCACCTCCTCGGTGGCAGCGACACAAGCTGGGTCGCCGAGCAATCCGGGGGTCACGACCTCCACGACCTCGCGACGCACCAGCCGGCGCCCGGCGCTGCGCGCGTCCTCGACCTGCTCACAGATGGCCACGCGATGGCCGAGCTCCGTGAGCCGTCGCAGATGGGCGTCGGCGCTGTGGACGGGAACCCCGCACATGGGTACGGGGTCCTCGCGGCCCTTGTCGCGGGTGGTGAGCGCGATGTCGAGGAGCGGTGCCGCGAGCTCCGCGTCCCGAAGAAACATCTCGTAGAAGTCGCCCATCCGGTAGAAGAGGATGGCGTCCGGATGCCTCTCCTTGATCGCGCGGTACTGGCGCATCATCGGCGTCTCGAGCGAGCTGCCACTCACAGGCTGTGCTCCCGCTCTCGCAGGAGTCCGTGTCGGTCCAGGACGTCGAGGATCTCGGTAAGCTGCTTGGCGAGCTCGGGCTCGCGGGGGTCGAGGAGCAGGACCCGCCCCAGGGTCGCGTGGGCATCGAGGCGCTCGGGGTCGTTCTCGAGCACCCGATGGACCTGGGCCTTGGCCTCCTCGAGCTCTCCCCGGCCGGCCAGGGAGCGGGCCAGGGCGAGCCGGGCTTCGGCATCGCGCGAATCCTCGGCGAGGCGTGCCTGCAGGAAGCTCTCGTAGTCCACGCTTCGCTGGAGCACCCCGTAGGCAGCTTCGAGACGCGGGTACACCCGGGCGCCGGCACGGCGGTCGAGCACGGGCACACGCTCCCAGGCGTCGACGGCCCGCGGCGTGCGCCCGCGTTCCAGCTCGAGCTCACCCAGCAGCATCCAACCCTCCACCGCGCTCGGATCGGCGCGCAGGGCCTTGCGCAGCGCTTTGCGTGCCTCGTCGCTGCGCCCCTCGGCGCGCAGGGCACGGGCCATCTCGACGCGCAGGGCCGCCGCCGCAGAGCGGCGGTCGCTGCCCTCGCGTCGGGCCAGGCGCCGCTGCAGCTCGAGCGCCCGCGGGAAGTCGCGCACGTCCGCGAGCAGCCGCACCAGCGCCCGCAGGCCTCCCAGGTGATCCGGCCGGCGCTCCAGGAGCTCTTCGTAGGCTGCGATGGAGCGTCGCAGGAATCCCCCGGTTTGAAAGTCCCCAGCGAGGCCGGCGAGCGCCAGGCTGCGTTGATCCTCGGTCAGGTCGCGACGCAGCAACAGGTTCTGATGGATGCGAATGGCGCGTCCGATCTCTCCCCGCAGGCGGTACACCCGAGCCAGGGCCAGATAGGCATCGATCTCATCCGAGTCCTCACGCACGACCCCGGCGAGAACCTGCTCGGCAGCCTCGAACTCCCGCTCGGTCACGAGCAGGAGCGCCCGGCGCAGGGCATCATCCGTGCTGCCCGGCCGGCGCCCCCCCCTCGCGAACGCCCGGCGCAGCCATCGCACCTCCGCTAGCCGTCCCGGGCGCCGGCGCCCACCTGCGGCAGTGCCGCAGGGGCGGGCGGGGGGCTCCCGTCCTCGGCGGCCAACGGCAGGTTGCGCAGCTGGTGGATCTCGGACTCGAGCCGGACCACGGTCTTGCGGTAGCGCCGGGCCAGCAGGCCGAGCCGACTCACCTCGTAGAGCGCAGCGAAGCCCGCGGCGGCCGCGCCGAGCACGAAGGACCCGACCAGCACGGCCCAGAGCCGAACCTCCGGAACCTGCAGGATCAGCAGGTCGATCGCCACGGAGAGATCGTTCCGGGCAGCGAAGAGCCACCCGGCCACGAGTACGAGGCCGACCGCGACCACGAGGAGCGCCCGCCGAACGACGCGCATGGACTTGGTGCGCGCCGGCTTCAGGCCGAAGCGCTCTCTTCCTCCGCGTCGCCCAGGCCGGGCGCCGGCTCGCCGTCCACCATCTCCTTCAGCTCCTTGCCCACCTTGAAGAAGGGCGTGCGCTTCGCCGGAATGTGCACCTCTTCCCCGGTCTTCGGATTGCGCCCTTCGCGGGCCTCCCGGACCTTCACCTGGAAGCTGCCGAAGCCTCTGATCTCGATGCGCTCACCTCGCTTGAGCGCTTCGGTCATCGAATCGAAGATCGTATTCACCACGATCTCCGTGTCCTTCTTCGAGATGTGCGGCGTTCGATCCGCCACGCTCTCGATGAGACCACTCTTGGTCATGGCCCCCCCATTTTTCCGGGGCTCCCCAGCCCACCCCGAGGGATGCTTTCGAGCTGCCCCCTCCGGACTCGGGGATTCGCCCGACGTCCGGAGGAAACCCTCCGCCTCATTTCGCTGCTCTCGGTTACCCGGTGGCACCGTCACTCCTCGCGTTCGCCTTCGGGCTCGGATTCGCCTTCGGCCTCGGATTCCCTTTCGGACTCGGGCCCGGAATCGTCGGGCTGCTCGAGCTTGCCGGCCAGCAGGTCTCCCAGGGTGGTCGCCTGGCTCGCGGACTGCTGGGCGGCCTGCCGCTTGAGGGCCTCGCGCTCCGCCTTGTCGGAGAGCGCCCGGACCGACAGCGAGATCTTCTGCTCCTCGGGATCCACCCGCGTCACGATCGCCGTGACGCTTTGGCCGGCCTGCACCACATCCGAGGGCTTGTCCACCCGCTCGCTGGCGAGGTCCGAGCTGTAGATCAGACCCTCGATCCCCTCCTGCAGCTTCACGAAGGCACCGAAGTCCGTGACGTTGGTGACCTCGCCGGTCACCTCGCTTCCCACCGGGTACTGCTTCTGGATGCCCTGCCAGGGATTGGCCTCGAGCTGCTTGATCCCCAGGGAGAACTTCTCGTTCTCCTTGTCGATCTTGAGGACCACCGCCTCCACCACGTCACCCTTGTTGAACTTCTCGCTGGGGTGCTTGATCTGCTCCGTCCAGGAGATATCAGACACGTGGACCAGGCCGTCGATTCCCTCCTCGAGCCCCACGAAGATCCCGAAGTTCGTGATGTTGCGAACTTCACCTCGCACCCTGGTATTCACCGGGTAGCGCTCTTCGATCACACTCCACGGGTTCGGCTCGGTCTGCTTCATGCCCAGGGAGATCTTGCGATTGGTCTCGTCGACATCGAGGATCACGGCTTCCACGTCGTCGCTGATGGAGACCACCTTGGACGGATGCTTGATGCGCTTGGTCCAGGACATCTCCGAGACGTGGATCAGGCCTTCGATTCCGGGCTCGATCTCGACGAAGGCACCGTAGTCCGTGAGGGACACCACCTTGCCCTGGACGCGCACGCCGATCGGATAGCGCATGCCCGCATCCACCCAGGGGTCGGGCTGGATCTGCTTGAGACCCAGGGACACCCGCTCGGTCTCCGCGTCGAACTTGAGCACCTTGACCTTGATCTCGTCGCCCACATGGAAGAGCTCGCTCGGATGGTTGACCCGGCCCCAGGACATGTCCGTCACGTGCAGCAGGCCGTCGATGCCACCGAGATCGATGAAGGCGCCGTAGTCCGTGATGTTCTTGATGACGCCGTCGACGATCTGACCCGTCTCGAGGGTCTGCAGCGTGCTCTCTCGCATCTTGCGCCGCTCCTTTTCCAGGAGCGCGCGACGGGAGAGCACGATGTTGCCACGTCGCTTGTTGAACTTGATGATCTTGAACTCGAGGCGCTGCCCCACCACCGATTCCAGGTTCCGCACCGGGCGCAGGTCTACCTGGGAGCCCGGCAAGAAGGCCTTGACGCCGATGTCGACGGAGAGACCGCCCTTCACCCGGGACACCACGGTCCCCTCCACGGCCTGGTCCGCCTCGTAGGCGGCGCTGATCTCGTCCCAGACCTTGAGGCGATCGGCCTTCTCCTTCGACAGGACGATGCGGCCGTTCTCGTCTTCGGCCTCCTCCACGAGAACGTCGACGCGATCGCCCACCTGAATCATGAAGGAGCCGTCGTCGTTCATGAACTCCCAGGCCGGCACGAGCCCCTCGGACTTGAAGCCCACGTCCACCTGGACGTGCTCGGCGTCGATGGAGAGCACCGTGCCTGCCACGACCTCCCCTTCCTTGACCGCGTGCACGGTCTGCTCGAACAGCTCGGCGAAGCTGCCCTCGGTGATTTGCTCGCTCATGAGGTTCGCTACCTGCTCCTTTCGCGGCCGCCTGGGGCGGCCGAAATCTGCTTCGGGTGGCCGGTGCGCTCTGCGTCCATCCGGCCCAGGATCTCGTGCGCCTCGGCTACGAGACGCGC
Source organism: Myxococcota bacterium (assembly GCA_039714895.1). GTDB lineage: Bacteria > Myxococcota_A > UBA9160 > UBA9160 > DASRUS01 > JBDLIK01. The sequence goes on from JBDLIK010000052.1 coordinate 10,680, forward strand.
CACAGCCTCCACGTCGCCTGCTTCGACCGACCGGCTCAACGCCTCGAGCTGCACGGCGGCCTCCCGGAGCGGGCCCGCCAGGGCCTTGTGGTTGGCGGTCAGGATCTCGGCCCAGAGTTCGGGGTCGCTGCGCGCGATGCGCGTGAAGTCACGGAAGCCTCCGCCGGTGAGCTGGCCGGCGCGCGCCGGGGCCGCGTCCAGCGCCCGGGAGAACGCGAAGGCCAGGGCGTGGGGCAGATGGGAGACCCAGGCCACTTCGCAGTCGTGCTCCTCGGGTCGGCGCTCGACCACCCGGGCGCCGATCCGCTCCCAGAAGGCAGTCAGCCGCTCCACCACGGACCGGTCGAGCTCCGGGGTGGGAGTGAGCACGCAGGTGGCGCCCTCGAAGAGATCGGCCCGGGCGTGCGCCACCCCCTTGCGGTGGCTGCCCGCCATCGGGTGGGCGCCCAGGTAGCGGACTCCCGGCGGGAGCAGGCCCGGTAGCGCCTCGGCGACGGCGGCCTTCACGCTGCCCACGTCACTCACCACGGCTCCCTGAGCCAGCGCTCCGGCCAATCGCCGCACCACCCCTGGCATCGCGAAGGGAGGCGTCGCCAGCACGACCAGATCGGCTCCCCGCGCCGCGCAGACGGGATCCCGGAACGCTTCGTCCAGCGCCCCGCAGGCCAGGGCCGCGTCCAGGCTCTCGCGACTGCGGCTGGCTCCCACCACGCGTCCGGCGACCCCACGCTCGCGGGCCGCCAGCCCGAGCGAGCCTCCCAGCAGGCCCATCCCCACCAGTGCCACCCGTTCGAACAACGGCTTCATGCGGCCGCCTCCCGCAGGCGGCGCAGGGCCTTGACGAGGCGCTCGTTCTCTTCCGGGAGGCCGACGGTGATCCGGACGTGTTCCGGCAGACCGAAGCCGGCGAGGGGCCGCACGATCACGCCCTCCGGCAGCAGCCTCCGGTAGACATCCGCCCCTGTCCGCGCCAGCAGGAA
>JBDLIK010000053.1:0-11561 GCA_039714895.1 Myxococcota bacterium
GCTTGGATCGTGCGGACCTCGCCGGGGGGGCGGGGCGAAGGAGCGGGTCGTCAATCGACCCAGTAGTTCGGGGCTTCCTTCGTGATGATCACATCGTGGACGTGGCTCTCCTGGAGCCCCGCTGCGCTGATCTTCAGGAAGCGCGCCCGGCCTCGCAGCTCCGCCAGGTCCGGGGCTCCGCAGTAGCCCATGCCTGCACGCAGCCCGCCCAGCAGCTGGTGGATGCTGCTGGAGAGACTGCCGCGGTACGGCACGCGTCCCTCGATGCCCTCGGGCACGAGCTTGCTCGCCTCCTGCACCTCGGCCTGGAAGTAGCGATCGCGGCTTCCTTCGAGCATGGCCCCGATCGAGCCCATCCCCCGGTAGACCTTGTAGGAACGCCCCTGGTAGAGGACCACCTCCCCCGGGGCCTCGTCGGTGCCCGCGAAGAGCGAGCCGATCATCACGCAGCGAGCGCCTCCGGCCAGCGCCTTCACGAGATCGCCCGAGTACTTGATGCCCCCATCCGCGGTCACCGGGACGCCGTGACGATCGGCCACCTCGGCGGCATCGAGGATGGCGGTGAATTGCGGCACGCCCACCCCCGCCACCACCCGCGTGGTGCAGATCGAACCCGGACCCACGCCGACCTTCACCCCGGAGACACCCGCCTTGATGAGGGCCTCGGCACCCTCCCCGGTGGCCACGTTGCCGCCGAGCAGGGGCAGCTCGGCGAAGGTGCCGCGCAGCTCGACGATGGTCTCCAGGACCCCCGCCGAATGACCGTGGGCCGTGTCCACGACGAGAGCGTCCACCCCGGCATCCACCAGCGCCTGGGCGCGGGCCAGACTATCGGAGCCCACGCCGATGGCCGCTCCGCAGCGCAAGCGGCCGAGGTCGTCCTTCGAAGCGTGAGGGAAGCGGCCGCTCTTCTCGATGTCCTTGATGGTGATGAGCCCGCACAGGCGCCCGGAGGCGTCCACCACCAGCAGCTTCTCGATGCGATGCTCGTGGAGCAGCTCCTTGGCCCGCTCCATGGTGGTTCCCGGCGGAACCGTCACCAGGCTCGCGCGGGTCATCACGCTCGAAATCTCCTGGCTGGTGTCCTTCACGAAGCGCAGATCGCGGTTGGTGAGGATGCCCACCGCCTTGCCGTCCCGGATGACGGGCACGCCGGAGATCCGATAGCGCCCCATCACGTCGAGGGCTTCGTAGATGCGCTGCTCGGGCCGCATGGTGATCGGGTCGACGATCATCCCGGACTCCGAGCGCTTGACCTTGTCCACTTCCGACGCCTGGCGCTCGACGGAGAGGTTGCGATGGATCACGCCGATGCCACCGTGCTGCGCCATGGCGATGGCTGTCTCGTGCTCGGTCACGGTGTCCATGGCGGAGGACACCAGGGGCACGTGGAGCGGGATCTCTCGGGTCAGCCAGGTGGAGAGATCGACGTCGCGCGGGAGGACTTCGGAGCCGCCGGGCACGAGGAGGACGTCGTCGAACGTCAGCCCCTCGCGGATGGAAGGCTCTCGCATGGTGGGCGGCGCATCTCCCAGTCCGGACCGGGTCGGGTTGAAACCCGACGTCGTCGGGTGGGACCGACGCGGCTACCGGATTGGCAGCGAAGTCTAGGGGTCGCCTCGCTCGCGGTCAACGGCGTGCGCAGCGTCGATGGAGCGGCGCGCCACGTCGGCGAGGTCTCCGGCGATCGCCTCGAGGACGCGCCCTGCCGTTTGTGGAGCCTCGTCGAGGAGCTGACGCATGGAAGTCCGCTCCAGGCGCAAAACGGTGGATGTCTGCCGGGCGCTCAACGTGGCCTCGCGGGCACCCACCGTCACCAGCGAGGCGGCACCGAACCAGGATCCCGGCCCCAGGGTTCCCACCTCTCCCTCCCGGCGGCTCTCGACGAGGAGGCGTCCTTTGGCGACGAGGACCAGGGCCGACGCCGCATCGCCTTCGCGAAAGATGCACTGGCCCTTGGGGACCCGCTGCTCTTGGAGAAAGTCCGTGAGCAGCCGGCGGTCCTGCCCATCGAGCTCACAGAGCAGTCGGAAGCGCTTGAGATCCATGATCCCTCCAGTTCTCAGGGCACCACGCTCGCGAGCAGACCCCGCAGCGCGGCCTCGGCCACCTCCCCACCGGTGGGCGGCAGGACCACCAGGGACGCGCTTTCGTCGAGTTCGAGGGCCTCCCGGAGCCGGCGCGGATCGCCGGACTGCTCGGCGTCCTGTAGCACGGCGTGGAAGATCCGGGCCCGAGGCGGCGCGCCCAGCACGCGGCCACACCCGTCCAGCAGCGCGCGTGCCGCCGCGCCGGTCCCGTCGAGGACCAGCACCGCCCCGAGCGCCCGATGGGCGGCCAGCTTCCAGAGCGGCGCGTAAGCGGGACCCGCCGGGACGTGGAGGACCTCCAGCGCAGCCTCATCCGAAACGGCGATGCGGGCCGCCGGGGCGAAGTCTTCCCCCGCCGGGATCCGTCGCTCCGGGCGCGGCGGAGCCTCCACCCCCGGGAGCTTCTCGAGCCGCCGCAAGAACTCGCGGGTGGCGTTCTCCGACGAGGCCAGCAGCAGCAGCTTGGCCTCCCCAAAGCCCTGCCCTCTCGCTCCCTCGTTGCGCAGCCACTCGTGGAGACGTCGCACCTGGGGCACCGAGAACAGGCTCGGGCCTTCCGGGGAGCGCTCGGGGCCCTGGCGCAGCTCCACGATCTCCCGCTCGATCAGCGTGTGGAGGGTGCGCAGCACCTGGTAGTCGGGGTAGGTGCAGTGGTCCACCACGTCCCCCACCCGGGAGTAGATCTCGAGCAGCAGCAGGACCTCCTGGGTGAGGGGCTGCACCACATTCGGGAGCTCCCCGCTGCTCACGCGGAGCCGCACCTGGGCCTCGAGGCCCGGCAGCTGGGTCCGGGCGCGACTCCACTCGTCCAGGTGGCGAGCGCCTTCGAGGAGGAGCGCTCGGGTGGGCGCGGTGATGCGGGGAGCGACCTGGATGGCACCCGGGCTGAACGCGAAGCTGCCCTCGCTCCAGCCGAGCAGGCGGAAGAGCGCCTTCTCTCCCTCCACCGCCCCCGCCTCGGCCTGGATGGCGTTGCCCTCGCGCAGCAGGATCCGGCCGCGCTCCTCGCGCCCGGCCGCGATCCGGCGCGTCACATCGAGGGAGCCGGAGCGCTGGTTCAGGTGCAGCAGCTGGAGGACGTCGGCCAGGGAGACCTGGGCCAGCTTGCCGGAAATCTCGTGGTCCTCGCCGGCCCCCCGAGCCACCGCCTCCACCCGGGAGCGACGGGTCAGCATCGCTTCCACGCGCAAGGCGACATCCTCGGGATCCGCGCCGAGGGGCAGCGTCTCGTCGAAGGCGCTCTGCTCGCTTGGGTGGGTCGCGGGGCCCAGGAACAGGAAGGGCACCGCCTGGGTGCGGGGATTGCTACGCAGGATCTCTGCCAGCCGCGGGCTCTCGATCATTGGAAGCGCGTGACCGGCCACGACGAGGTCCGGAACGTCCGCCAGCGCCAGCTCGAGCGCCGAGGGGCCGGTGACGGTCTGCCGGGTCCGCAGTCCCCGCAGCTCGCAGGCCTTCGCGACACCGGAGCCGCGGACGACGTCTGCGTCTGCAATGAGGATCGTGCCGCGCAAGATCGTCTCCCTCAGGCCCCGATGGACAGGCCCAGGTCTCGCCCCAGGGTGAACGCCAGATGCTCCACCAGGGGACGATCCGAGCTGTGGAAGAGATTCGGCGCCCCGTCCTCACTCCCCGCCGCCTGGGCGAGCGCGTAGGCGGGGCCCTCCCCGCAGTACACCAGGAACGGAAGCCGGGTACCGGTTCGCACCGGGGCGATCCAGGTGACCGGCACGCCGGGTCGTGCGTTCTGCTCGCAGACCAGCACGACCTCGGTGCGCGGCGACATCCCGCGCAGGGCTTCCAGACCCTCCCCCAGCGCGCCGGTCATCACGGCCCCGGGCGCGAGGTAGAGGATCCCACGCTCGTGCGGGCGGCGGCTCACCTCACGCAGCAGGAAGCGCGCCGCCTGCTCGGCCAGCTGGGGCCTGCCCGGAGGAGCCTTCTCCACCAGCCGGGCCAGCACCCTGCCGAAGGGCTCGGCTGCGGCCCGCAGCGCCCGCGCCGGGCTGACGGCGTCCTCCGCCGCACGCAGGGTGATGCGCTGCTTCAGGGTCTCGAGCTGGGTGCCATCGGCCGGGTAGGTCGCCGAGGCCACCACGACCTCGGGCCGCGGGCCGGAGCCTCCCTCGGGACCCGCTTCCAGGGCGTCCCCGATGCGGCGGCGCAGCACCGCCGCCCCGAGGGAGTCGGTCTCCGTGAGCAGGATCCAGAAGCGGTGCTCTGCATCCACGGCGAGGAGATCCGTGGCCCGCAGCGCCCCGCTGATCCGGCGCGCCGCCACGGCGAGGGCCTTTGGCGCGGCGGGGTCCGATTGCGGTCCCCGGACCGGGGCCAGTCCGGCCGGCTCCACCCGCACCAGAGAGAGGCAGCGACCGAAGCGGTCTGCCTTCTGGATCTCGTTGCGTGCCGCGTCCTCGAAATAGGCGGCCGTGTAGGCGTGGGTGGTGGGGTCGCGGAACGAGCGCCGCGAGAGGTCGCGGAAGCGCATGGCGTTGGCGGCTGCGATGGCCCCGAAGGCGGCGAGCTTCTCTGCGGTCACGCGCTTCCGCTCGTCGAAGCCGTCCCCCTCGAGGGGGTCCGAGAGCCGAGCGAGGGCCACCAGCCGACCCTCGTGGAGCATGGGGATCGTGAGCTGATTCCCGCTCGGCGAAGCCACCACCCGCGGGGCTTCCGGATCGAGGTCCGCGAGCTCGGGGGGCAGTGCGTCGAGGGAGATCTCACTCGGCTCCTCGTCGATGCGCACGATGCCGCGGGCGGCCGCGAGGGAGAGCGATCCCGGATTCTCCTCCACCCAGACCACCGCACCCTGGGCTCCGGTCTCGAGGGAGAGCCCCTCGGCGAGGCGATCCGCGAGGGGGGCGACGGCCAGGGTGGAGAACAGCGCGGCGCAGCGCTCGTAGAGCGAGAACATGCCCATGTACTCGAGATTCTCTGCCATCAGGTGGGCGTGCTCTTCGCGGATGCGCTTCTGCTTCAGGACCCCTTCGATGGCGCGCACCAGCGCCGGCTTCTCGATGGGCTTGAGGAGGTAGTCGTTGGCGCCGAGCTTCATGGCGTCCACTGCGGTGGCAACGTCGCCCACGCTGGTGATCACCACGATGTCCTGGTCGGGGTTGCGCTGCCTGGCGCGCTGGACCAGCTCGATGCCGTCCATGCCCGGCATCACCAGGTCGGTGAGGATGAGGTCGTAGCGCTCGGCGTCCAGGCGCGCGACGGCCTCCTCGCCGCTGGCGGCCACCTCGACGGCGTAGCCCTCCTGACCCAGGAGGTCCTCGAGGAACACCCGGAAGTAGAGCTGGTCGTCGACCGCGAGGATGCGCGCCTTCGCCAAGTCCCCTCCCCAGCCGGCCCCCCGCCTCTGCGCGGTCCGCCCGGACCCTGGCCCGGAGGATCAGCCGCCCGCCGGGGCCTCTCGGGCTCGTACCTGCTCATCGGCGAGTCCCGGCGATGGCTTCAGGGGTTCCGCCGGTTTCGTCGCCCGGAGACGCGCCAGCAGGGAGTGGGGGCTTGCTCCCACGATCTGGACTTCCAGGAACTCGCCCGGGCGGGCCCGCCCGGGTCCCAGCAGATTCACCACCCGATGGTAGGGATCCCGGCCCTGGAGCTGCCCCGGGTGGCGGCTGGGGCCCTCCACCAGGATCTCGGTGCGCTCGCCCACCCGCCGGGTGGAGTGGCCGAGGGTGAGACGCCGTTGGAGCTCCTGGAGCGCCTCGAGGCGCCGCTGGGCCTCCTCGACGGGCACCGCGTCGGCCAGGTCGGCCGCATGGGTTCCAGGCCGGGCCGAGTACTTGAACGAGAAGCTGTCGACCAGATCGGCCTCCCGCACCACGTCCAGGGTCGCCTGGAAGTCCGCTTCGGTCTCGCCCGGGAAGCCCACGATCAGGTCGGAGGTGATCGCCAGGTCCGGCCGGGCGATGCGCAGCTGCTCGACGAGGCGCAGGTAGTCGCGGGCCCGGTAGCGCCGGCGCATGGCCTCGAGGATCCGATCGGAGCCACTCTGAAGCGGGAGATGGACGTGCGGACAGACCGTCTCCACCTCGCCGTGTGCGGCGATCAGGGCCTCATCGAAGAAGAGCGGGTGCGGGCTGGTGTAGCGGAGCCGGCGGAGGCCGGGGATCGCCGCCAGGGCCCGCAGCAGCTCGCCGAAGGCCATCGTCCCGGCTTGCTCGGCCCGGCCCCGGCGCAGGTCGTGGCGGCCGTAGGCGTTGACGGTCTGCCCCAGCAAGGTGAGCTCGACGACTCCCCGCGCCGCCAGGGAGCGTGCCTCGGCGAGGATTCCCTCGGCGGGCCGGCTGATTTCGCGGCCCCGGGTCGTCGGCACGATGCAGAAGCTGCAGAACATGTCGCAGCCTTCCATCACCGTCAGGTAGGCGCGGCCCGGCGTGGCCCCCGGATAGGCCGGGTGTCGTTCGGGAAGATCGAAGCGCTCGAGAGACGCGGACTCCTCGATCCGGAGGGCACGCCGTCCCCGTCGGGCCTCCTCGGCGAGCTCCGGAACGCGGCGCAGATTGTGCGTTCCGAAGACGAAGTCCACGTGGTCGAAACGGTGCAGCAGCGCCTCGCCCTCCTGCTGCGCCACGCAGCCTCCAACCGCCAACAGCCGCTGGGGCGCAGCGGCCTTCCAGGCCCGCAGGGTTCCCAGGTCGCTGTAGAGGCGATGCTCGGCCTTTTCGCGGATCGAGCAGGTGTTCACCAGCAGCAGCTGGGCGTCCTCGAGGTCATCGGCAAGCCGGTAGCCGTGGTGGAAGAGGAGGTTCGCGATCTTCTCGGAGTCGTGGGCGTTCATCTGGCACCCGAAGGTGCGGATCAAGAATCGCTTGGCGTCTTCCACGCTGCGACCTCAGGTTCTTGATGCGGCGGGCGGAATCGCGGAACCCTACCCGAGTCGGCCAGGCCGAGTCAAACCAGCAAGCTGGAGGTTCAAGTTCTTGTTTCACTTGGAGATCAACTGATAACTATGGAATTTAAAAGACCTTTTCGTGACTTCAAAAAGGTCTGAAAAGGCGTTTGACAACTGGGCTCTGGGAGCTGCATAATCCGGTTGTCGCTCTCGCACTTGGAGAGCCCAGGTTTCTGGAGCGGCGGTGGATATGGCATTTCTGACCGAAATGTCCAACCTCTCACCCCCCATCATCTATCCACCGCCCTCCGCCTTTTGAAACGCCCCGTCGGCCCCGGCCGGCGGGGCGTTTCCTCTGTGGGTCCGCCGGTGGGCCGCGGGGCGAGCGGAGCGGCGCAGGTCCCGGGTGACGTGGGGGCCCGGCCGCTGGCTGCGGGCGCAGCCCGCCCCCGCCGGGCCACCACTCGAGCGAAGCGGCGCAGTCCCCGGTTGACGCTGGAGCAAGACCGTTGGCTGCGGGCGCAGCCCGCAGCCCACTACAGAATCAGCCGGTCCACCATCTTGGAGAGCTGTCGCAGGTTGCGGCACTCCTCGGCGACGTGGGTGTGGGGCAGGTACTTGTCCATCACGCTGTCGCCGAAGCCCCACGCATTGGGGCTCTCCGGGTTCAGCCACACCACGTTCTTGGCCTTGCTGTGGATGTCCCGCAGACACCAGGCCTTGGGGTCGTTGTAGTTGTTCCGAGCGTCCCCGAGGATCAGCACCGTGGTCTTGGCGTCCACCGCCGCCAGATGATTGCGCCAGAACTCGTGGAAGGCATGGCCGAAGTTGGAGCGCGTGTAGACGTTGATCACGTCGCCACCGTCGAGGGCCTTGTCGATGGCGGTGTTGATCTCGTGCTCCTGGAAGACGGGGGTCACCTCCCCCAGCTCCGAGACGAACACGAAGGCGCGGATCTTGGTGAAGGCCTCCTGGAGGCTGTAGACGAACTGGAGCATGAACCGGGAGACGTTCGCCACGGAAGACGAGACGTCACAGAGAATCACCAGCTTGGGCCGGTCCTTGCGGCGCTCCTTGAACACCAGCTCGAAGGGGACGCCGCCGTGGCCCGCGTTGCGGCGCAGCATGGTGTGGAGATCCAGCTTGCCCCGCTTGCGGCGACGGCGGCGAATGGAGAGAATGTTCTTGATGCGTTGGGCGAGGCGCGTCACCACCTCGCGCATCTCGCGGATCTCGTCCTCGGTGAGCGTGTAGAAGCTCTTCTCCTGCAGGGTCTGGCGCCGGAACTTCTCCATGTAGTCGAAGTTCTGCTGCTGGAGCTCCCGTTCGGTGTAGTTGCGCACGCTGCGGCGCAGTGCCTCGAGGAAGCGCTCCACCAGCTCGAGCAGGGCGTCCACCTGGGCGTCGGGCATGCCCGCCGCCCGCAGCTGGGCCGCCAGGTCCCGAATCTCGCCCCCGGCGCCCTCGGCCCCGAGGTGCTCCATGGTGCGGCGGGTGAAGAAGCCCACCTGGAGCATGTTCTCGATGCGGCCGGTCCCGGCCTCCTCGGCCGCTCGCCGGATGAGCTGCTCGAGCTGGTCGAAGTCCATGCTGAGCAGGGCCTTGGCGAGCTCCGAGAGGTCGACGGGCATGCCCTCCAGGCCCTCGATCTGCTGCTGAAGCTGTGCGAGGAGCTGGTCGAGATCGATGCCCTGGCCGGACAGGTCCCCGGCCGCCTCCTCGAAGGCATCCCGCATGCTGTCGTAGAAGCCGGACCAGTAGAGATCGAAGAGCTGGTCGTAGGCAGGGATGTCGTCCGAGCGCTTGACCAGCGTGGTGCGCAGGGCGTCCCGGAAGACCGCCCGGTCCGCCAGGGAGAGCTCGTCGAGCGCGGTGAAGGCGTCGATGGCCTCGGCGACGGAGACACGCATCCCGCTCTTTCGGAGCAGGTTCGTGAACTGGACGACCTTTCGCTGCATCTAGTGTGGGTCCGCCTCCTAGTGGAGCACGCCCTTCTTGGTGGGCCGGGGCGTGGCGGGCTCCGGATCCGAAGAGGCGGCGGGCGCCTCGCTGCGCTGGCTGAGCAGGCGTCCCAACTCGGCCTGGGCCTTTCGGATGTCCCCCTCGTACTTGAGGATCACGTTGAGCGTGTCCTGGACGAGCTGCTCGTCGAGCGCCGAGGCGTTGAGCGCCAGCAGGGCCCGGGCCCAGTCGAGGGTCTCGCTGATCGACGGGGTCTTCTTGAGATCGAGCTCGCGCAGCCGCTGCATCAGATGCACTAGGTCCGCGACCAGACGCCGGTCGATGCCGGGGACCTTGGCTTCGAGGATCCTGAGCTCGAGCTCCTCGTCGGGAAAGTCGATGAACAGGTGCAGACAGCGCCGCTTGAGTGCGTCGCTCATCTCCCGGGCGTCGTTGGAGGTGAGGAAGACCAGCGGCCGGTGCTTTGCGACGAAGGTGCCCACCTCGGGAACCGTCACCTGGAAGTCGGAGAGGATCTCGAGCAGGAAGGCCTCGAACTCCGGGTCGGATTTGTCCACCTCGTCCACCAGCAGCAAGGACGGTGTCTCCGAGCTGATCGCCCGCATCAGGGGCCGCGGCACGATGAAGCGCTCGGAGAAGAACACGCTGTCCTCGCGCCCCACGCGCTCGGCGGCATCCTGCAGGGTGGTGGCGCCGGCCATGGCCTCGCTGAAGCGCTCCTTCAGGATCTGGGTGTAGAGCAGCTGCTTGGAGTACTCCCACTCGTAGAGGGCCTTGGCTTCGTCGAGCCCCTCGTAGCACTGCAGGCGGATCAGCGGATAGCCGAGCGCCGCCGACACCACCTTGGCGAGCTCGGTCTTGCCGACGCCCGCCGGACCCTCCACCAGCACCGGCTTCTCGAGCTTGGCCGCGAGGTAGACGACGGTGGCGATGTTCTTGCCGCAGATGTAGTCCTGCTCCCCCAGGAGCTTCTGGACGTTCTCAACCGAATCGAACATGCGGATCTCCGCTCCTCTCCGTGAACCCCGGGTGGAGCCCAGCGCTCGGCCCTTGGGCCCGGGCGGGGCCCGGTCCCATGATTAGCTCATCAGATGCAGGACGTGGCCGAGCTTCTCCTTCTTGGTGCGGAGATACTCGAAGTTCTTGGCGTTGGGCTGGATCTCCAGGGGCACCCGATCGATGATCTTGAGGCCGTAGCCGTCGATCCCCGCCCTCTTTCCGGGGTTGTTGGTGATGAGACGCATGCGGCGCACGCCCAGGTCGTGGAGGATCTGGGCGCCCACGCCGTAGTCCCGGAGGTCCGCAGGGAAGCCCAGTCGCTCGTTGGCTTGGACCGTATCGAGGCCCTCGACGTCCTGGAGCGAGTAGGCCCGGATCTTGTTCAGCAGGCCGATCCCGCGCCCTTCCTGGCGCATGTAGAGGATCACCCCGCGGCCCTCCTCGCCGATCATCTTCATGGCGGCGGAGAGCTGCTCGCCGCAGTCGCAGCGCAGGGAGCCGAAGGCGTCCCCGGTGAGGCACTCGCTGTGGACGCGGACGAGCACGTCGCTGTCCGGCGTGATCTCCCCTTTCACCAACGCCATGTGGTCGACCCGGTCGATGTCGTTCTCGTAGACGATGGCGCGGAACTCGCCTCCGTGGCTCGACGGCAGGTCCGCCTCGGCAGCGCGGCGCACGAGCTTCTCGTTGCGCAGCCGATACTGGATGAGCTCGGCGATGGTGACGATCTTGAGTTCGTGGCGGCGGGCGAAGGCGATGAGGTCCGGCATGCGGGCCATGGTACCGTCGTCGTTCATGATCTCGCAGATCACCGCCGACGGCTGGAAGCCGGCCAGCCTCGCGAGGTCCACGGAGCCCTCGGTCTGGCCGGCCCGGCGCAGCACGCCGCCTTCCCGGGCGCGGAGCGGGAAGACGTGGCCCGGCCGGGCGAGGTCGCTTGGGCGCGCGTCTTCGGCGATGGCGGTATGGATGGTGTGGGCGCGATCCGCTGCGGAGATCCCGGTGGTGACGCCATGGCGCGCCTCGATGGAGATCGTGAACGCGGTCCCCATGGCGGCGGTATTCTCGTGGTCGGGCACCATCATGTGCAGATGGAGCTGCTGGAGGCGCTGCTCGGACAGCGGCAGACAGATGAGGCCCCGCCCGTAGCGGGCCATGAAGTTGATGGCCTCGGGAGTGACCTGCTGCGCGGAGATGCACAGGTCGCCCTCGTTCTCGCGGTCCTCATCGTCGACGAGGATCACCATCCGCCCGGCGCGGATCTCTTCGAGCGCCTGGGGGATGGGGGCGATGACGTCACGCGCGTCGGAGGGGAACGAGGCAGGCTTCTGCTTGGGGATCCCGCTCATGGAATCGGACCTCGGGTACGGACCGGGCGCCGGTTCCGTCGGGTCGGCCCTCCCCGGGACTGAAAGGCCACGTTCGACCGTATCAGCGGTTGACTCTGGTGTCAATTCAGCCGCGGACACCCCAGTGCGGACTGGGAGTCACCTCCGCCAGCCGAGCGAAGCGGCGCAGGACTCTAGATCACGCCAGAGAACTGCCGTTGGCTGCGGGCCTTGGCCGCAGCCCTACGCCGCGCCGAAGGGCTGCAGGACGCCCTTCAGGAAGTCGTCCTCGCTCACTCCGAATTTCTCCGCGAAGCGGTGCTTGTCGTCGAGGTTGCGGTA
>JBDLIK010000054.1:0-11511 GCA_039714895.1 Myxococcota bacterium
GCGTCTTGCCCGCCACGACGGGCGACATGAGCACGTCGAAGGGAAACAGGGTGAGGTTCTCCATGGACCGCTTCAGGGTGCTGGCGTCAGCCTGAGCGGGGCCCGGCAGCCCTCCGGCCAGCAGACCGGCGACGGCGAGGGCGGCGAGCGGGCGCAGCTTCGAGTTCACGGCGTTCCCTCCAGAAGGCTCCATGGACCCGGAGCAGCCTAGTCACCCGCTGCTCCCGGTGTCAAGCAATGTTTCGGCGAGAAGGGCCCTTGAAACAGGCAGTTGCCGGTCCCTGGCCACACCCGTACCCTGGCTCTTCCCACCAAGTCCAGCATGCCGGACCGAGCCCTCTCCATCGTCGCCATCGTAGGCCGCCCGAACGTCGGGAAATCCACGCTTTTCAACCGCTATGCGGGCCACCGTCGGGCCCTGGTCGAGGATACGCCCGGCCTCACCCGGGACCGGATCGCCGAGGAGGTGGAGGTAGGCTCCCGTCGGCTCCTGCTGGTGGATACCGCCGGGCTCGAGCCTGGCGCCCGCGAGGAGCTGGCGGGCGCCGTCCAGCGTCAGGCTCAGGAGGCCCTCACCGGGGCGGACGCCGTCCTGTTCGTGGTGGACGGGCGAGAGGGCCCGTTGCCGCTCGACCGGGAGATCGCGGACACCCTGCGGCGCAGCGCGAAGCCGGTGGCGTTGGCCGTGAACAAGGTCGACGTTCCGGCCCACGCGGATCGGGTGGCGGCTTTCTACGAGCTGGGCCTGGGCACGCCGCAGCCCGTCTCGGCAGAGCACGGGGGGGGCGCCTGGGATCTGCTCGAGCGGCTCGCGGAGACGCTGCCGGTTCCCGGCGAGACCGGGGGCGAGGAGGCCGACGACGCCTCGCTTCTGCGGGTCGCGCTGGTGGGTCGCCCCAACGTGGGCAAGAGCTCGCTGCTCAACCAGCTGGTGGGCTCGGAGCGCGTGGTGGTGTCCGAGGTGCCCGGCACCACGCGCGATGCCGTGGACATGCGCCTGGATACCGAGGACGGCTCGCTGGTGCTCGTCGACACGGCCGGCTTGCGTCGAGCGGCTCGTCGCCAGCGAGTCGGGGAGCGGGGCGGGGCGCTGATGACCGTGCGGGCCCTCGAACGCGCACGGGTGGCCCTGGTGGTGATCGACGGAGCCGCCGGCGTCACGGACCAGGACGCGCACATCGCGGCACTGGCCCTGGAACGCGGCTGTGCGTGCGCCCTGCTGATCAACAAATGGGATCTCGTGAAGGGGCAGGGCTCGGCGGAGCAGCTGGGCCAGGAGATCGAGCGGCGTCTGCGCTTCCTGCCCGACCCGCCGATCCTGCGCGTCTCCGCGAAGACCGGGCAGCGGGTGGATCGCATCCCGGCTGTGGCTCGGAGCCTGGCCGGGAAGGGCGAACGGCGCCTCTCCACGTCCGAGCTCAACCGCTGGCTGCGGGAGGCCGTGGAGCGCCACGAGCCCGCCATGGCCCAGCGGGGCTCCCGGCGGCGCCCGCTCAAGTTCTTCTACGCCACCCAGACGGGCGTCAGCCCGCCGACGTTCCTGCTGTTCTGCACGGACCCCCTCGCCATCCGGCCCGCCTACCGGCGCTTCCTGGAGAACCGACTGCGGGAGCGCTTCGACTTCGCCGGGACACCCATCCGGCTGCGCCTGCGGGCACGACGTGAGGCGAACGGCTAAAAGAGACGCCCGGGGCCCGACGAGGCGCAAGAGGGGCCCGGGAGGAGCCGCCCGTGAGTCAGCGATCCAAGCGGCCGGATGCCATCGAAGAGTTCAACTCACGGGTGGATCGGGCGGTCCATTGGGTCGTCGAGAACCGGGTGGCGATGGGAGTCGTGGCGGCCGCCCTGCTGGTGGGCGCCGGGGGCTACGGGGTCTACGACTCGGTGACCACCCGGCAGGAGCTGGCGGCCTCGGCGGCGCTGGCCCAGGTGGAGACGGCCTACCGCGAGGCCATGGGAGCGACACCCGACGCCGCGCGGGTCACCGAGCCCGCGAACCCGGAGCTTGCCGAACGGGTCCGACGGGAGTTCGAGGAGGAATTCCGCGAGGTGGCCCTGGAGCATCCGGGAACCTCGAGTGCCGTCGTCGCCCAGCTGAACGCCGGAAACCGCCGGGTCGAGCTGGGGGAGCCCGAGGCCGCGCTCCCGGCCTTCGAAGCAGCCCGGGACGCAGCGCCCAGCGGCTCGGCGCTGCGGGGGCTTGCGCTGACACGCCTCGGCCGGGCCTACGAGCAGCTGGGGCGCTACGAGGAGGCCGCTCTGGTTTTCGAGGCGGCGGGAGAGATCGAGGAGTTCCCGCTGCGCTACCAGGTGCTGGCCGACGCCGCCCGGAGCCACGCCAACGCCGGCGACGAGCCGGCCGCCGTGGCGCTCTACCAGCGGATCGAGCTCGAAGCCCCGGACCTGGTCCTGCCGGAGCACGTGCGCAGCCGCCTGCGGGAGCTCGAGATCGGCAGCCTCTCTCCCGATCAATAACGTCCGATAAGATAGATTATGTTAAATCACTGATCGGGATCGAGGCCAGCCCGGCCGTCTTGCTGGGGCCTCTCTTTTGCATCCCAGCGCCCTGTGCTATTGCGCGGTCCGCTCCCTCCTGAATCGATGGGGACATGACCGCTCGAACGATGGCCACCGAGGACATCGGCGCGCTCCGCCGACGCTTCGCGGAGTACGGCCAGGAGCACGTCTTCCGCTTCTGGGAACGGCTCGATGTCGAGGCTCGGAGGCGCCTGGCCGATCAGGCGCAGCAGATCGACCTGGCCGCCCTGGCTCGCAACCGGGAGGCCACGCGCGAGCTGCTGACTCCCGGCAGCCGGCGCCTCGAGGCGGCCACCATCGAGCGCCTGCCCGAGCACGGCGGCAGCGAACGTGCGCACCGGCGGGCCCGGGCGCGCGGCGAGGCCCTGCTGGCGGAGGGCGTGGTGGGCGCTCTGGTGGTGGCGGGTGGCCAGGGCACCCGGCTCGGCTTCGATGAGCCCAAGGGCATGTTTCCGCTGGGGCCGGTGAGCGAGCGCAGTCTCTTCGAGCTCCAGGCTCAGAAGCTCCGTGGGCTGCGGAGGCGCTACGGGAAGGCGGTTCCCTGGTATCTGATGACCAGCCCTGCGACCGATGCGCCCACCCGCGCGTTCTTCGCACTCCACGATCACTTCGGACTCCCCGCGGAGGACGTGGTGTTCTTCTGCCAGGGCACGGTGCCGGCCATGGACTTCCAGGGGCGCCTGGTGCTCGAGGAGCCGGACCGGATCGCGGAGAGTCCGGACGGCCACGGGGGGTCGATCACCGCCATGGCTCGCTCGGGAGCCCTCGACGACATGGAGGCGCGGGGGCTGCACGCCATCTCCTACTACCAGGTGGACAACCCCCTGGTGCGCATTGCAGACCCGACCTTTCTGGGCTTCCACGTGGAGCGCTCGTCGGAGATGTCCTGCAAGGTGGTGCACAAGCTCGACCCGATGGAGAAGATGGGCGTGCTGGCCTGCTGGGACGGCCAGGCGGGGGTGGTCGAGTACACCGAGCTCGACGACGAACACCGCCACCTGCGGGACGACGGCGGTGAGCTGGTCTACTGGGCCGGGAACATGGCCATCCACGTCCTCGACGTCGCCTTCGTGCGGCGCGTGGCCCGAGACGCGGACACCCTCCTCCCCTTCCACGCCTCGGCGAAGAAGCTCCCCGGGGTGGACGACGAGGGGCGGCGTGTGGAGCCCGGGGAGCCGAACGGCTACAAGCTTGAACGCTTCGTCTTCGACGCGCTCCCAGCAGCCCGCCGCACCTGCATCGTCGAGGTACGCCGCGAGGAGGAGTACTCACCGGTGAAGAACGCCGAGGGGGGGGACTCACCCCAGACCGCACGTGAGGCCCTGGTGGCCGAAGCGGCTCGCTGGCTGCGAGAGGCCGGCATCACCCTTCCCGAAGGCGTCGATCGCATCGAGCTGGATCATTCCCTCATCGACGGACCCGAGGACGCTCGCCGCAGCGGCATCGACGATGCCGCCAGCGCGGAGTCGATCCTCCTGGCCCACGGAGCCCACGCATGAGCCCTGCCCGCAAGACCACCCGCCGCAAGAAGAAGCCCGCCGCCCTGCCGCCCAAGAGCGCGACCCCGGTCGAGCTCGTGGCGGGAGATCGCAGCCAGCGGCTCGGCAACAAGCACCTCTGCTACTCCTGCGGTGCCAGGTTCTACGACATGAACCGGCCCGAGCCGGTCTGCCCGCGCTGCGAGGCCAACCAGCTCGAGAAGCCGAAGGAGGTCGTCGAGAAGCCGGCGCCGGCGGGGACCCCGAAGCCGCGCCCGCGGGCCAAGGAGCTCGCCTACCTCGACGACGAGGACGAGACCGAGGCACCGGCGGAGGGCGAGGCGGACGCCGCGACGAGCCCCGCGGAGGGGGAAAGCGCCCTCTTCGACGATCAGACCGCCCCGACCGAGGAAGAAGACTAGGGGGGCTAGAAGCTGAACAGGCGACGCAGGTGGAGGGCCAGCTCGTCCTCGCGGGCCGCCCGCTTCTGCTGCTCCGCCTCCAGGCGAGCCAGCTCTGCCTGCCGCTGGGAGAGCTCCTCGCCCAGGGCGCGCTGGCGCGCCCCGACCTGCTGGGTGCGCTCGAACTCCTCGATCCGCTCGTCGAGGTGCGCCCGCTCCCGGACCCCCCCTCCCTGTGCCCGGCTCGCGATCCAGCGTTCCTGCCACTGGGCCACGTCGGCCCGGTAGGCCGCGCTGAGCTGCTCGAGCTCCGCATCCGAGTAGCCCCGGTAGGGCCGCGGATTCGCGGCCTGCTCGGCCTCCAGGTTGCGGCGGTAGTTCCAGGCCCCCGCCACGCTGGCCGCCAGCAGCAGCCCCACCAACGCGAGGCCGGCGGCCCCCTGGTTCGACTTCGCCATGCCTCCCTTCTCGGCCGGCTGGCGGATCAGACTGAGCGGCGGTCGACCGCCTCGGGTTCCCGCCACTCCCGCGGACGCTCCTGGGCGAGGAAGGTCAGGAGCTGTTCCCGGGTCGCCAGCCCGCCCTGGGCCCCCAGGGCCCGGCAGTTGAGGGCGGCCGCGGCATTGGCGGCTCGCAGGATCTCCTCGGGAGAGAATCCCTCCAGCAGGCCCCAGACGAAGGCCGCGTGGAAGGCATCCCCGGCGCCGGTGGTGTCGTGGGCCGCCACCGCGAAGCCCGGGCTCCGAATCTCCTTCCCGTCGGAGGACGCCAAGGCGCCCCGCTTCCCCAGCGTCACCACGGGCAGCCGGGCACCGGCGGCCTCCAGACCCGCCAGAGCGCCACGCACGCTGCCGAAGTGCTGCTCGGCGAACTCCCGGGACACGATCGGGAAGTCCACCGTGGCCAGCAGGGCATCGATTCCGGGCATCGGGGTGTCCGCATCGAGGATCACCGGAATCCGGGCCTCCCGGGCCACCTTGGCTGCCCAGGTGGCCGCCTCCGGGTCGCCGGCGTCCAGCAGCAGCGCTCGGCCCCGCTCGATCTGCTCCCGGCGCAGATCCCCGGGGCTCAAGCGGAGTCTCGGATCCCGGAACCACACCACCGTCCGTTCTCCGCTTTCCCGATCCACCAGGATGAGGGCCACCTGGGTGGGGGTGCCGACGCGGACCCGCACCCCCTCCACATCGATGTCCGCCGCTCGCAGCGGCGCCAGCACGGCCAGGGAGGCCTCGTCGTCCCCTACGGTCCCCACGAAGGCGGCGCGCAGCCCGAGCCGGCTGGCGGCCAGCACCGCCGTGGAGATCTGCCCACCGGGCTGGCACTCGTAGGCGACCAGCGGCTCCTTGCCCGCGAACGCCGGCAGGCCGTCCAGCAGACCCACGTGGTCGATGGAGCTCTGACCGATGCCCACCAGGTCGAGCTCACGAGGGGGTCCCTGTTCCTGCCACCACGACATCGTTCAGTACAGTGTGCGATAGGCCCAGACGCTTCGCAGCACACGCTTCACGTAGGCGCGGGTCTGGGAGTACGGGATCCTCTCCACCCACTCGTCGTCCTCGAGGTTCCCCCGCTCCTCGAGCCAGCGCGCCACCGCTTCGGGACCCGCGTTGTAGCTGCCGATGACCGCCGACGAGCGTCCGTCGAAGCGGCCCCCGAGCTGTGCCAGGTAGTGGCTGCCGAGCCGGACGTTCACGTCCGGATCGAAGAGGTCGTCGGCCTCGAAGCTCGGTAGCCCGAGGTCGAGGGCCAGCCGCCTCCCCGTCTCGGGCATGATCTGAAGCAGCCCCCGGGCCCCGACCACCGAGACGACCTTCGGCCGGTAGCCACTTTCCTCGCGCATGACTGCGAACACGAGCTCGGGATCCACGGGCGCCTCTCCGGCCAGCCCGTCGGTGTGAACCCAGGGCCAGGCGAGCCACCAGAGCTCTTCGAGGCCCGGGGACGGGCCGCGGGCGAGACGCTCCTGATAGGCATCCACCACCAGCCGCTGGGCCCGGTTGGCGTCGCCGGCGTCGGCGGCGAGGTCGGCCAGCTCCAGGCGGTCGCCGAAGGAGAGGGAGCGCTGGGCGAGGATCGCAATCTCCTCCCGGGCCTCGTCGATCAGCCCGGCCTCCACCAGTGCGCGGATGCGCCCGAGATCGCGCGGTCGCAGACGAGGGGTCGCCCGGCGCGGCGCCTCGGCCTCCTCGGCCGGCACCTCCCGGTACCCCAGCCGGGCGGCCGAGCGCCAGCCGTAGTAGGTGAGCGGATACTCGGCCGCGATCGACTCGAACACGTCCGTCGAGCGGACATCCCCCAGCTGCTCGAGCGACCGTCCCCGCCAGTAGCGCGCCCGCAGCCGTTCGATGGGATCGCGGGTGGCGCGCTCGAGGATGTCGAGGTGATACAGCGCCTGGGCGGGGTCGCCCGAGGCATAGGCCGCCCAGGCCATGCGCCAGCGGGCGTCGCGGCGGATGGTGCGGTTGCCCGCCGACTGGGCGAGCCGCGCGAAGTGCTGGATGGCGCGGGGATCGGGGGGCTGGGACTCGAGCAACAGCGCCGCCAGGTAGCGGGAGCGCTCACCATAGGAGCCGCGCAGCCCCCGGCCGAGCTTCTCGAGCATGCGCACGGCGCCGTCGGTGTCCCCGGCACGAGCCACCGATCGCGCGTGCTGGATGCGCGCTTCGGGCTCGCGGCCGAGGTCCCGGAAGGCCGGGACCGCCTCGGGATAACGCCGCAGCCGGAACAGCGTGAAGGCGATCTGTCGGCGTGCGCGTTTCTCGTCGCCCCCGGAGAGTCCCCCCGCCAGGGCGGCGCGATAGGCCGCCAGAGCGTCCTCGTTACGGCGCAGGTCGTAGAGTGCGTCGGCCCGGAGGAGCTGGTCCGTCGGGGAACGCAGGGGCTTGCCGCCGGCTTCGAGGGCGTCGAGGCGATCGCTGGCGGCGCTGGCGGCCGCCTGGTCCGGATGGCGACTCCACAGGTCGCGGTAGGCGGCGGTGGCATCGGCTTCGAGTCCTGCGCGCTGGTAGGACTCGCCGAGCAGCAGCAGCAGCTCGGCCCGCTCATCGGCCGAAGTGGTCCCTCCCAGGGCCAGGGTCCAGACGTTGCGCGCAGCCGGCTCGGCGCCGACGGAGAGGTAGGCGTCGCCCAGGCTGCGGAGCATCCTGGCATGCAGCCGCGACTCCCGGTGACGACGCAGCGCACCCTCTCCCACCACCACCGCGTCCACGGGGCGCTGGCCGTCGAGCAGCGTGCGGATCTGCAGCAGCGCCGCGTGGTCGGCCACCTCGGCATGCTCGCTCTCCACCCGGGTGAGCAGCCGGTCCGCCCGCTCCAGGTCGCCGCGCTCGGCCGCGGCGAGGGCCGCTCGCAGGGCGAGCCCCGCCCCGCCGGGCTCGGGGCTCGCGGGGAGCGAGCCGAGGGCGTCGCCCCCGAGCAGCCCGAGGGCCAGAACGCTCGCCCAGGCTGTGCGTCGCACGTCAGCCAACCCCACCATCCGCCCCGCCCTCACCCTCGGGGCGGGAGTGTGCGGGAGGTGTCGCGACTGTCAACCAGCCAGAATTCCGTTACGCTTCGCGCACTTTGCGCCTCGTAGGGGTCTTCGCCGCCGCGCTCGCCCCCTGGCTTCTCGCCTGCGGCGGGGCGCCGGAGGCGCCCTCCCCTGCTCCGGTCGAAGCTCCGCGCCGGGCGCTCTGGGTGCTCGCCGAGGGCTCCCAGCGCGTTCTCGAGAACCCGGCCCGCCTGGACGGGCTGCTGGAGGATGCCGCCCAGCTGGGCGTGACGGATCTGTTCGTGCAGGTCTATCGGGGCGGGCGGGCCTGGTTCGACTCGAGCCGGGCCGACGCCGGCCCCTACCGCGCGCTGGTGGAGAAGAACGGTGGCGACACGTTGCGGGAGCTGCTCGACCGCGCCCACGGGGACGGCCTGCGCGTGCACGCCTGGGTGAACGTGCTCTCGAACGCGAACCGGCGCGAAACGCCACCCGTCGAGGGTCTTGGGCGTGAGGCCACCCAGGTCGATCGCATGGGTCGGTCGGTGCTCGACTATCCGGATCTCGAGGTCCCCCCGCCGGATCGCAGCTACTACCGCATGGGAACCCCGGCGGTCTGGCTGGATCCGGCCGTTCCCGGGGTGGTCGAGCATCTCGTCGGCACCTTCACCGAGCTCGTCGAACGCTATCCCGGACTCGACGGCCTGCACCTCGACTACATCCGTTATCCCGACGTGCTGCCGTTCATTCCGGGGTCGCGCTTCGGCGTGGGGCTCGAGTTCGGCTTCGGTGAGGTGGCGCGCCGGCGCTTCCGCGAGGAGACCGGCGTCCAGGCGCCGGCCGGGACGTCCACGCGCAACGCCAACCGTTTCGACGACTGGCGGCGCGCCCAGGTCACCGGGCTGGTGGCGCGCATCCGGGAGTCGACCCGGGCGGTGGACCCGGACCTTGCACTCTCGGCGGCGGTGTGGGCTTGGCCGGATCGGGCGTATCTCTCGATGTTCCAGGACTGGCGCGGCTGGCTGGAGTCGGGGCTCCTCGAGTTCGCGGTGCCGATGCTCTACACGCGGGACGAGCGCCTGCTCCGCTACAACAGCCGCGCCTTCACACGCGGGGTGGGCGGCGAGCGCGTGTGGATCGGCCTCGGGGCCTGGCTCTTCTCGCGGCAACCCGAGACGGCGGTGGAGCAGCTCCGCGAGGTGTCTGCCCTCGAGCCCGCCGGGGTTGCCCTCTTCTCCTGGGACGCGCTGGCCGACGCCCCGGAGCTTCGCGACGCCCTCGCCGAGGAGTCGGGCCGTGGCGGCTGAAGCGGCGCGCGCCGATCCCCTCGCCGCCTACGATTTCGAGCTGCCTCCCGAGCGCATTGCCCAGCACCCGCTGCCCGAGCGGGACCTGGCGCGGCTGCTGGTCCTGCCTCGCGGCGAGGGTCCACTGCAACACGCCTCGGTGCGGGACCTCGGGGCGCTGCTCCGCCCCGGCGACCTGCTCGTGGTGAACGAGAGCCGGGTGATCCCCGCTCGGCTGCGGGGGCGCAAGGCGAGTGGGGGGGCCGCCGAGGCCTTGTTGCTGGGCCCTCCGGACGCGGTGGGTCGCTGCCGGGCGCTGCTGCGGACGCGCGGGCGGCTGCGGGTGGGGCTCTTGCTGTGCTTCCGGGCGGGCGAGTGCTCCGTCGAGGCCCGGGTGAGCTCGGTGCAGCGCGACGGCGAGGTGGAGCTCGTCTTCGCAGCCGGTCCCTCCCCGCTCGAGCTCGGCGAGGCGCCGCTCCCGCCCTACATCCGACGCAAGCAGCCCGACCCGGCGGACCTCACCCGCTACCAGACCGTCTACGCGCGCGTGCCGGGCTCGGTGGCGGCGCCTACCGCTGGCCTTCACTTCACGCTGGACCTGCTCGAGGGGCTCGCGCGCGCGGGGGTCGAGTGGACCCGCGTCGTGCTCCACGTGGGCTCGGGGACCTTTCGCCCGCTGCGTGCCGAGCAGCTGACGGCCGGCACCCTCCACCCCGAGCGCTACGAGCTGTCTCCGCGGTGCGCCGAGGCGGTCGCGCGTACGCGCCTCCGGGGCGGACGGGTGATCGCGGTGGGCACCACCGCCGCCCGGGTCCTCGAGGCCCGGGCGAGCAGCAACGCCGAGGTCGCGCCGGGCCGTGGGACCACGGACCTCTTCCTGCGGCCCGGGAGCTCGTTCCGGGTGATCGACGGCCTGCTCACCAACTTCCACCTGCCGCGATCCTCTCTGCTGCTGCTCGTCGCGGGCTTTGCCGGCCGAGATCGCGTGATGGGCGCCTACTCCGAGGCGCTCGCCCGCGGCTATCGCTTCTACTCCTACGGCGACGCGATGCTCGTGCTCTGAGATGAGGCCCGGGTTCGCCTTCGAGATCCTGGCCCGGGACGGCGGGGCACGGCGCGCCCGGTTCCACACCCCCCACGGCACGGTGGACACGCCGGCCTTCATGCCGGTGGGCACCTACGGCGCCGTGCGCGGGGTCGACGCCGAAGACCTCGGCGCTCTCGGCGCGCAGATCGTGCTCGCCAACACCTACCACCTGCACGAGCGCCCGGGAGAGGCGGTGGTGGCCCGCCTGGGGGGGCTGCACGGCTTCACGGGTTGGCGCGGTCCCTGGCTCACGGACAGCGGTGGCTATCAGGTCACCTCCCTGGCGGACCGGATGCGCATCAGCGAGGAAGGCGTCGCCTTCACCTCCCCGCTCGACGGGGCCCGACGCCTGCTGAGCCCCGAGAGCGCCATGGTGATTCAGCAGGCCCTCGGTCCCGACGTCGCCATGGTGCTCGACGAGTGCCGACCCCCGGAGACGCAGGACGGCGGCCTGCGGGACCGCGCGGCCGCGGAGCGGACCCTGCGCTGGGCCGAGCGCTGCCGCCGGGCGCACGGGCGGTCCGATCAGGCGCTGTTCGGCATCGTGCAAGGCGGCCGATCGGTGGAGCTGCGTCGCCGGGGCGCCGCTGGGTTGGCGAGCCTGGGCTTCGACGGCTACGCCCATGGGGGGCTCGGCCTCGGGGAGGCGGCGCCCGACCGCGAGGAGCTCATCGCGGAGGCCAACGGGGCTTTGCCCGAGGCCGCTCCCCGCTATCTGATGGGCCTCGGGCGCCCCCCGGATCTTTTGCAAGGCGTGGCGACCGGGATCGACCTCTTCGACTGCGTGATCCCCACCCGCCACGCGCGGCACGGTGTGCTCTACACCGAGGATGGCCCCCTCAAGCTCCGCAATGCCCGCTTCCGGGAGGATGCGTCCCCTCCGGACCCGAGCTGCGACTGTCCCACCTGCGCGCAGCACTCTCGCGCCTACCTGCGCCATCTGCTGCAGGCGAACGAGATCCTGGGCCTGCGCCTGGCTTCCCTCCACAACCTGCGCTTCTACCTGCGTCTCCTCGAGCGGGCCCGGGAGGCCATCGAGCAGAGCCGCCTGCCGGCGTTGGTGAAGGAGATCGAAGCGGTCCATGCGCAATGAGCGCCTCAAGGTCGACGCCACGCTGACCGATTCCGGACTCCATCGCCGGGTCCGGAGGATCGATTGGCGCAACGCAGCGGCTCACTCGCATCGAACAGCACCCGGTCTCTCGTGCTCGGGCTCGCCGGAGCCTTCGTGGCCCTCGGGGCGACGCCGGCG
>JBDLIK010000055.1:0-11473 GCA_039714895.1 Myxococcota bacterium
GCTGCGTGACGGAGACCCCCGTCGCTACGGGGGCAAGGGAGTGCTCCGGGCGGTGGCACACGTGAACGGCGAGATCGCCGAAGCGGTGCAGGGCACAGGCCTCGGGGGTGTGGACGAGCAGGGGGCCCTCGACCGCGCGCTCCGCTCCCTCGACGGCACCGAGACCAAGTCGCGCCTCGGCGCGAACGCGCTGCTGGGAGTCTCGCTGGCCGCCGCGCACGCCGCGGCGCGCTGCGCCTCCCTGCCGCTGTACCGCTGGCTCGGCGGAGCCGAGGCGCAGCTCCTGCCGGCTCCCATGATGAACGTGCTCAACGGAGGCGCCCACGCCGACAACAGCATCGACCTCCAGGAGTTCATGCTCTATCCCCTCGGGCTGCCGAGCTTCTCGGAGGCGCTTCGCGCCGGGTCGGAGATCTTTCACCGGCTCCGCGAGATCCTGCACCAGAAGCACCTCTCCACCGCGGTGGGGGACGAGGGCGGCTTCGCGCCGAACCTCGCGACCAACCGCGAGGCCATCGAGCTGATCCTCGCGGCCATCGAACAGGCCGGCTATCGACCGGGAGAGGAGGTCTCCATCGCCCTCGACCCGGCGGCCAGCGAGTTCCATCGAGACGGCGTCTACCGGCTCGAGGGGGAGGGCGCACGCAAGAGCTCGGCGGAGATGATCGAGTTCTACGCTGAGTGGGTGGATCGCTATCCGGTGGTCTCCATCGAGGACGGCCTCGGCGAGGGAGACTGGGAAGGGTGGACGGAGCTCACCCGCCGCCTGGGAGACCGGGTCCAGCTGGTGGGCGACGACATCTTCGTGACGGATCCAGCCATTCTCAAGCAGGGCATCGACTCCGGGGTTGCCAACGCCATCCTCATCAAGGTCAACCAGATCGGGACCCTCACCGAGACCCTCGAGGCCATCCGCGTGGCACACGCGGCGGGCTATGCGGCGGTGGTGTCGCACCGCTCCGGAGAGACCGAGGACACGACCATCGCCGATCTGGCCGTGGCCACCGGGGCCGGCCAGATCAAGACCGGCTCACTGTGCCGCACGGACCGGGTCTGCAAGTACAACCGTCTGCTCCGCATCGAGGAGGAGCTCGCGGGCCGGGCACGCTATGCGGGCCGCAGCCGGCTGGTGGGGAGTCCGTGAGGCGGCTCTTGGTGAGCCTGTTCGCCCTGGCGCTGCTGGCCCCGGCGGGACCGGCGGGCGGTGTGATCCCGTCCGCCCAGCGGGTCCTTGCGGCCGTCGCCGAGGGAAACCAGGCCGCCGGCCGCACCGGGGTGCTGCGGCTCGACCTCGAGCTGGTGGGACGCGAAGGCACCGTCGTGGGGACGGGGGAGATCCTCGCGGATCCCTCGGGCCAGGCGCGCCTCGAGCTCCGAGCCCCCTCCGGGCTGGTGGAGCGCCACCTGAAGCGCGGCGGCAGCTACCGGGCCAGTCGGAATGGAACGCCCCTGGCCGACCCCAAGCCGCTGCTTCCCCCGCTGGCCCTGCTGCAGCTGGCAGCCGCTCTCGACCTCGAGACCGCACTTCGCCGGGCGGGGGTGGCGACCGGCGAGCTGGTGCTCGGCCGCGCGGGCGACCTGGACTGCTTCGTGATCGGCGGCCGGCTGCCCGGCGTGGACCGGGGTGATCCTCCGCTACGCGCCGCGTTCTGGGTCGACGTCGAGAGCCTGCAGCCCGTCCGCATCGATCGTCCGGACGGCATCCGCTACGCGCTGGGCTCCGGCTCGAAGTTCGGGTCTCTCGAGCTTCCGGCTTGGATCCAGGTGGAGGTCGCCGGCCGGGCGGACCTGCGCATGGTGATCCGATCCGCCGAGGTGGTGCGCCCCGCGCCGGGGAGCTTCGACTCCGGCTGGCTCGCAGCGCCTCGTCCCGCAGCTCCGAGTCCTCCCCCGCCGGCAGCGGAAGTGCGGAGCGAGTAGGATCCTCGGGACCGAGCGGGCCGTCCGAGCGGGCTGCACGCCGGGGCGCGATGGGAGCAGAGAGTCTATGCGCACGGTGGAGGACACGCACCCGCGTCCCGGGCTCTCGGTTCCCGTCGTCACGGTGCTCGACGGGGACGGGGGGTTCCTCGAAGAAGGGCAGCGTTCCCTGGTCCGCTTCGTGATCCAGGATGGCCAGGGGGCGGACGTGATCTTCGCGGCGGGGACCACCGGCGAGTGGGACCGCGTGCCCACCTCCCTCACCCAGCGCGTGATCCAGGTGTGCACCGAGGAGGTGCGCAAGCTGAACGCCGGGCTCTCCTCGCGATCCGAGCGCGGTGTCGAAATCTGGGGAGGGATCACCGCGCGCACGCCGGAGGAGACGCTCGAGAACCTGGACTTTGCCCTCGCCGCCGGGGTGGATGCCGCGGTGCTGGCACCGTTGTCCATCGGCGGCATCGAGGATCCGGTGCACTTCGTGGCCCGGGACGTGGCGGACCTGCTGGACGCGCGTCCCCGGCGCATTCCCATCTATCTCTACGACAACGCCGACATCGCCGTGGACCCCCGGCACGCCCACATCCGCACCCGTCATGTGAAGGCGCTCTCCCGGCTCGACTTCGTACGCGGCATCAAGGTGTCGGCACCGCGCAAGGTCCTGGGGAACTACACGAAGGCGGCTGCGAACTTCCGGGAGCGGGGCGAGTTCGGCATCTACGTGGGCGACGCCATGCTGATCTTCGACATCTTCATGCCCCGGCGCGGGCTGTGGGGGGTGCTCTTCGAGGACTGGCAGCGCCGGCGGCTGCGCGGGGGGCTCCCCGTCGGTGTCGTGGCGGGCCCCGCCAACGCCCTGCCCCGGGAGTGGGCCCGGGGCTGGCAGGTGTGCCGGGCCGGGGACGCCGAGCGCATGGAGGCCGTGCGTGGGGTGCTCGAGTCCTTCCGGGTGGGCACGCGTCAGGCGGGGGGCAAGCGCAGCATCGCCTGCCTGAAGCGGGCGCTGCTCACCATGGGGGTGATCCCGAGCGACGCCGTGGCCGCGGGAACCCCCCACCTCACCCGTCCGGACGTGGAGCGCTTCGACGTCGCCTTCGAGCAGGTGCGGGTGCTGGCTCGCGAACGCCTGCGCCCCGCCTGGGTGACCCGGACCCCGGAGCCGGGTGCGGTGTCCCCCTCGTCGTGAGTGGGCGCAGCCTCGACGTCGTGGGCATCGGCAGCATGGTGGTGGACCGCCTGCACCGCAGCCCCCGCATCCTGCAGGCCGACCAGAAGGGGCTGCTGCGGCGGCTCGACTCGGGTGAAGTAGCGCGCCGCTTCGTGGGCGGGGTCGTCCTCAACCACCTGGGCTGGGCGGCGGCCCTCGGGCTTCGCACCGGGATCTTCGGCAGGCAGGCCGACGATGCAGAGGGTCG
Source organism: Myxococcota bacterium (assembly GCA_039714895.1). Taxonomy (GTDB): domain Bacteria; phylum Myxococcota_A; class UBA9160; order UBA9160; family DASRUS01; genus JBDLIK01. Next base: position 3,333 of record JBDLIK010000055.1, read on the forward strand.
TTTCCTGCGGGAGGCCATGGATCGTCTGGGCATCGAGCGCCAGCTGGTGCTCGACGGCGAGGCCAGCTCCACTGCGGAGATCTTCGTGGACGACTCGGGCGCCCGAGCGATCTACATGGCGCCGGGGGCCACCGCCGAGACCGACGCGGCCCACATCCGAGACCACCATGCCGGGTTCATCCGGCGCGGAGCGCGACTTTCCACCGAGGTCTCCCAGCTCCCGCTGGAGGCGGTCCTCGCCGCGCTGGGGATCGCCCGGGAGGCCGGGCTCCCCACCGTGGTCGACCTCGACGTGCCGCCCTCGGACGCGGTTCCCGCCCTGGGCACCCGCGAGCAGCTCGAGGCGGTGCTTGCGGCGGCCGATCTGCTGAAGCCCGCCAAAGCCGCCGCCCGGGCATTGCTGCCCCAGGTCGCAGACGACGCGGGTGACCTGGCCCGCGCGCTGGCGGAGCGCTACGAGGCGGCGGTGGTGATCACCGACGGAGCGGCCGGCTGCGCGGTGGCCGCACCGGACTTCGAGGGATGGGTGCCCGCCCACGCCGCCAAGGAGGTGGTGGACACCACCGGCGCGGGAGATGCCTTCCTGGGTGGGCTGCTGGTCGGCCTGCATCATGGGCTCGACCTCCCCGAGGCGGCCTCCCTCGCCAACGCGTGCGGGGCCGCCTGCGTGGAACGCCTCGGTGCCTTCCCGGAGGATCCCGCCGCCGCCCGCGCGCGGGTCCTGGATCTCTACGAAGGCCCGGCCTTCGATCTCGGCCCGCTTCCCGCCGGGAGCCGCCGGGGCACCGCGGCGGAGGCGCTGGGGGCCTTCGACGTGTCCCTCGAGGAGCTGTCCGCGCTGCGACGGCGCCTGGCTCCCGAATCCTTCGAGCGCGCCACGGCCCTCATTCGCGAGGCGGTCGCATCGGGAAGCCGCGTGCACGTCACCGGAGTCGGCAAGCCCGAGCACGTGGCCCACTACGCGGCGAGTCTGTTGGCGTCCACCGGAACCCCGGCCACTTTCCTGCACGCCACCGAGGCCGTGCACGGGAGCGCGGGCCAGGTGATGGCCGGGGACGTGCTGATCGCCATCAGCAACAGCGGCGACACCGCCGACCTGCGGCGCGCCGCCGAGGCTGCCCGGGCCCTCGGCGCCCGCCTCGTCGGGGTGACGGGCAACCGGGCCTCCTGGCTCGGCCGCGAGGCCGAGGTGGTGCTCGACGCGGGCGTGGCCCGGGAGGGCGGGGGCCTCGGGTTGGCGCCGCGCGCCAGCGTGGCCGCGGAGATGGTGGTGCTCGCCGCGCTGTCGGCGGCCCTCGAGACCGCCTCGGGCCTCACCACGGCCGACTACCACGCGCGCCACCCCTCCGGCGCGCTGGGTGCGCGGAGCCGGCGGGAGTCCTAGTCCGTCGGATCCGAGAAGAGGAAGCGTGTGATCATGTCGGTCGCTGCCTCCACGGCGGCGTCGACTCCCTCGGGCTTCGAGTCCCCCAGCATCAGCCGCGCGCCGGTCCACTCGGTGGCGGTGTGGATGAGGAAGGCGGCGGTGGCGACATCGTCCACCCGCAGGCGGCCCTCGGACTTGAGGATCACCAGCAGCCGTTCGATGGCGTGCAGCACCTCCCGCTCGATGGACTCCACGGCCGAGCGGAAGGCGGGATCCTTGAAGTAGCGCTCCCAGATGATGCGCTGGATTCCCGGGCTCACGGTGCGGGCGTGGAAGACCGCATCGATGAGCCGCCGCACGCTCTCCCGGAGGTCCCCCTCCCGCCAGAGCTCCGGGTCGAGGCCACGCACCACGTAGTCGGCCACCTCCCGCTGGGTGCGGTCGAGCACCTCGAGCAGGATGTCCCGCTTGTCGGCGAAGTAGCCGTAGAGGGTCCCCACCGCGATGCGCGCGCGCCGGGCGATGGCGGCGGTGGTGGTCTCGTCGTAGCCGTGCTCTTCGAAGCAGGCGAGCGCGGTCTGGAGGATCTTCTCGCGGGTGCGCCGGCTGCGGGCCTGCTGGGGGATGCGGACCCCCCGCGGGGCGCTCCGGGGCTTTGCCATGCCCCCATCCTACCTCAGCCGGCACTCCAGGGGCCTCGGGAATGCTCAGATTCCGAAATCGACGTCGGATTTCTATTGATCGCGGAAGCCCTCAGGCCTAGGATGCTTTTTGCCGATGGAGGCTCCGGTTCGCGCCCACTCTCGGAGCCCAGACGGAGGGATCATGGCCACCGCCCCCGCGACGAACGAGATCGAGCCGCCCGGAGCCGACCTCGAACGCATCCTCACCTCCTTCGACACCGCCTACGCCTGGAACTACGGCTCGGTCAAGGAGGGTCTGCGCGAGCTCTACGAGAAGGCCAAGCGCGAGCAGTGGAACGCCACCACAGCGCTCGCCTGGGACACGGCCGTGGACCCGGAGAGCGAGATCATCCCCCAGGCCTTCAATCCGCTGGAGAACTACGGGCCCTACCGCAAGCTCGACGAGAAGGGGAAGGCCCGCTTCCGGCACGCCAACATCTCCTGGACGCTCTCCCAGTTCCTGCATGGGGAGCAGGGCGCCATGCTGACCGCCGCCCAGCTGGTGGACGCGGTCCCCTGGATCGACGCCAAATACTACGCCTCCACCCAGACCATGGACGAGGCCCGCCACGTGGAGGTCTTCGACCGCTACCTGCGCGAGAAGCTCGAGTGGGAGTGGCCGATCAACAAGAACCTGAAGGCGCTCCTCGATCTGATCCTCACCGACTCGCGTTGGGACATGAAGTACCTGGGCATGCAGATCCTGGTGGAGGGCCTGGCCATGGCCGCCTTCGGAAACATGTACCAGATGGCCCAGGAGCCCCTCATCAAGGACCTGGTGCGCTACGTGATGCGTGACGAGTCGCGCCACGTGGCCTTCGGGGTGATCTCGCTGAAGGGCTACTACGACGACATGCCCGAGGTCGAGCGTCGAGACCGGGAAGACTTCGTCCTCGAGGCCTGCGAGCTGATGCGCGATCGCCTGGTGGGAGAGGACATCGCACACGCCTTCGGCTGGAGCCCCGACGAGGTGCGTGAGGTCGTCCTCGCCTCGCCGATCATGCAGCAGTTTCGTCAGCTGCTCTTCATGCGGGTCGTTCCGAACATCAAGCGCCTGGGCCTGCTCACGCCGCGGGTCCGCCAGGGCTTTTCCGATCTGGAGATCATCCAGTTCGAGGACGCCGACCCCGAAGCGATGGACCACCAGCTCGGCCTCGTGGGCTGACGGGCTGTGGGCGGAGCCCGCAGCCTTCGGCCGTGCCCCAACCTCCGCCGTGTCGTGCGCCGCTTCGCTCGCTCGGGCGCCGGGGGCGGCGCGTGCAGCACTCCTTGCGGGGGCCCGCACTTCGCTCGCCTTCGGCTCGCTGCGCGGCGGCTTCGCCGCCTTGCGTCAGGAGGGGGTCTTCACGGTGAGCACCGGGCAGAGGGCCTTCTGGACCACGCGCTCGGCGATGCTGCCGAGCAGCAGATGCTTGAGGCCGGTGAGGCCGCGCGTCCCGATGACGATGAGGTCGGTCTCGCGCTGCTCGGCTTCCTCCAGGATCACCGTGGCCGGGTAGCCTTCCCGGACCACCGTCTCCACCTCCACGCCCCGGGCCCGCAACGGCTCCGCGTGACGCTCGAGGGTCTGTTGGGCCTCGGTCTTGACGTTGCTCCAGAAGTCCGGCGGCAGATAGGCGCCTTCCAGCTGCTGGAACTCCACGGGCAGGTGGTAGGCGTGGATCAGGATCACCCGGCTGCTGTGCTCCTGGGCGAGGTGCGCACCCCAGTCGAGGATGGCCTCGGCGTGGTGGGAGAAGTCCAGGGGGATCAGGATGCTGCGGATCTCGACGCTCATGGGAAGGCCCTCCTGCGGATCGGGGCGAAAGGTACCGTCTTTGGCTCCCCGAGCGGATGGCTAGGGCGGCGCCGGGGGCGCGCCCTAGCGTGCTCCGGCCTTTCTGCGATCCTGCCCGCCGGGCGAAGCCGGGGCCGTAGCTCAACTGGGAGAGCGCTGCGTTCGCAACGCAGAGGTTGGCGGTTCGATCCCGCTCGGCTCCACCAGCTCGCCCACCTCACCCCCGAGCTTTACGGGGTGGAGCCACGCGGTCTATAAGGGGAGGCATGGCCCTTCCCGGAGCGCTTCTCGGGGCAGCGCTGCTCCTGCTGCCGGCGCTGGCCGCAGCGTCGGAGCCCCCGAGCGGGGCGGTGCTCGCCGACGTGCCCTTCACCGGGGCCGAGCGCAACCGGGTGATCGTCGATCTCGCACCCGAGGGCAGCTCTCGGCCCTTCCCTCTCTTCCTCGACACCGGCGCCTCGGACAGCGTTCTCACCCCTCGGATGGCCCGCGATCTCGGGGTGCGTGTCCGCCGGATCAAGCGCACGCCCTATCGGAAGCCGACCCTGCTCGGCCGAGACCTCCAGTTCTGGGTCGACACGCGCTCGAGCGACACCGGATCCAAGACGGGCTGGGAGTACGGGCTGCTCGGTGGCCGCTTCCTGGCCGAGTACGTGGTGGAGATCGATTTCCCGGGGCGAAGGGTGCGCTTCCTCGACCGCAAGAAGTACCGGGTGCCCGAGCGGGCCGACGCGCCCGACGAGGCGGTGCTGCCGCTGCGGGTCGTGAGCAACCGACCGATCGTGGAGATCGAGCTGGAGGGCCGGCCCGTGCGGGTTCTCCTCGACACGGGGGCACCGGGCACGCTGATCCTCTCGGGCAAGGCGGCGAAGGAGATCGACTTCAGCTGGGAGCCGCTCGCGCGCATCGAGGGGGGCAGCGTCCTCGGGCCCGTGGACCTCGAGCTCGCCGAGGCCCGCGATCTGCGCCTGGGTCCCTTCGGCTTTGGGACTCCGGTGTCGATCCTGATCGCTCCCCGAGGCTTCTACAACCAGGGTACCTCCACCGACTCGGTGGTCGGCTACGACCTCCTCTCCCAGTTCGTCGTGCGCATCGACTATCCGCGCAAGCGGTTGTGGCTACGGCGGGATGCCGAGGTGCCGCTCACGCTCTCCGGAGCGGAGTAGGGTCCGGCCCGACGCCGCGGCGGCTGCTGGTGCAGCGAGGCGGATCGGGAGCAAGAGGCGCTACCCTGGATTGGCGTGGAGGAAGAGATCGTGTGGGTGGCCAAGGTCAACGAGCTGATCGGATCGTCGCCGGATGGCTTCGAGGAGGCGGCTCGGAGCGTGGTGGTCCGGGCGAACCGGACGCTGCGCGGGATGACGGGCATCCAGGTCGTCGAGAAGCGCATCAAGGTCGATCCCGGGGGCATCGCCGAGTATCGGGTGCGGTTGCGGCTGAGCTTCGACATGGCCCCGGAGACGGTGCTCCACTGGTAGGAGGGCGCGTGGCCGTCGCTTCCGTTTCGACCATCACCGCGGCTTCGCCGGTCTCCTGGCAGGACGCGGTGGAGCGTGGGCTCGAGCGTGCCCAGAAGACCCTGCGCAACATCACCGGCCTCCAGGTGGTGGAGGAGAAGGCGCGGGTGGAGGATGGCAAGATCACCGAGTACCTCGTGACCCTCCAGGTGATCTTCGTCCTCGAAGAGCCCGAAGGTTAGGAGCCTGCCTCGAGACCCCTGGCGCCCCGGGCGGACCCACACGTGACGGCCGATCCGACGACTTCCCTCCCCGCCATCGTAGCCGCAGGCGACCGCGGTGCGGCGCGGCCCATACTCGGGGAGAGCAAGGCCTACCTGCAGCTCGGGGGGCGACCCATGGTGGCGTGGGCGGTCGTCACCCTCCAGGGGGTGCCCGAGGTCTCGGAGGTCTGGGTGGTGGGCGACCCGGAGCGGTTGGAGGCCCTGCTGCGGCCACTCCTCCCCGAGCTCAGCAAGCCGCTGCGCATCGTGCCCCAGTTCCGGAATCTCTACGAGAACTGCTGGGAGACCTACCGCCGCATCCTGCCCGGCGCGGGGGTGGAGGGGCGGGACCCCGAGCAGGCGGACCTCGACCAGCGGGCTCTCTACCTCTCGTCCGACATTCCCTTTGCGACGGCGGGGGAGATCTCGTACTTCGTTCGCCGCGGCCTCGAGGCCGACTGCGACTACGCGCTCGGCCTCTCCACCGAGGAGTCCATGGAGGCCTTCCTTCCCAAGGCGAAAGGCGAGCCCGGGATCCGCATGGCCTACTTCAATGTGCGCGAGGGGCGCTTCCGCCAGAACAACCTGCACCTGGTCCGCCCCGGGCGACTGCTCCACCGCCACTACATCCAGGAGATGTACGCCCACCGCTATCAGCGCCAGTTCGGTGCGGTGCTGGGCCTGGCCTGGCGGCTGCTGCGCTCCCACGGCGGAGGGCTGCGCACCCTCGCCTACTATGGCCTGCTGCAGCTCGCCTCCGTGGCGGATCGGCGCGGCTGGCGGTGGCTGGCCGACCGGATCCGCGCCCGCATCCCCATCGCGCGCCTCGAGCAGGGAATCTCGTCTCTGCTCGGCTGCCGCTACCGCTTCACGGTGACCGAGCTCGGCGGCTGCGCGGTGGACATCGACAACGAGCCCGACTATCGGGCTGCCGAGGCGCGCTTCGACGAGTGGCTGCACGCCCAGCAAGCCCGGGCCGAAGCCGTGGCGGGGCGGCTGGCGTTGCCGCCGCCGAGCGGAGAAGCCACGCTGGCGGTGCTGCCCGGGGGGTCCCGGTCATGACCGGCGCCGACGAGGTGCGCGCCGTGCGGCGAGGAGCGGGGCTCTTCGAGCTGCCCGGGCGCGGAGTCCTGGCCGTGCGCGGCGGGGATCGCGTGCGCTGGGCCAACGGCATGCTCTCGAACGACGTGGCCGCGCTGGAAGACTCGGGGCCGGGCGCGGGCTGCTACGCGCTCCTGCTCACCGCCCAGGGCCGGATCGTGGCAGATCTCCACGTGCTGCTCCGCGAGGACGAGCTCTGGCTCGAGACCGAGCGCGCCGAGATCCCCGAGGTCATCGCGCGCCTGGAGAAGTTCGTGATCGCCGATGACGTGGCCCTGCTGGATCGGAGCGCCGAGCTCGCGCGCCTGGCCGTCGAGGGACCGGCGGCCCCCGCGATCCTCGAGACGCTCGCCGGCGGGCCGCTGCCGCCGGACGCCTGGAGGGAGGTCGACCCCGCAGACGGAGGCTTCGCGCTGGCGGCCTATGCGCTTGCGGGCGGTGAGGGCTTCCAGGTCTTTGTTCATCCGGCACGCGCTCAGGCGGTGCGCGCGCGGCTGCTGGCGGCAGGCAACGCCTCGGGCCTGGTGGAGGCGGGGGCCGAGACCCTCCGGGTCCTGCGGATCGAGGCGGGCGTGCCCTGGCTGGGCGAGGATCTCGACGAGACCGTGCTGCCCGACGAGGCGGGTCTCGGAGACGCCGTTTCCACCACCAAGGGCTGCTTCACCGGCCAGGAGGTGGTGGCCCGCATGCGCTCCCGGGGCCGCATCAGCCACCGGCTGGTGGGGCTGCGCGGCGGCGACGAGGTCCTGCGCCCAGGCGCACCGGTGAGCATCGGAGGGCAGCGAGTCGGCGAGGTGACGAGCGCAATCCGCTCGCCGGCGGCGGGCGCCATCGCCCTGGCTTATCTCCGGGTTCCCCACGATGCCGAAGGCACCCTGGTGGAGGTGGAGGGCACCCGGGCCGAGGTCAGCCACCTTCCCTTCGGCGCGGACTCGCAAGCCCCGTGAGCCGGAGTCGGCGCGGGGTCCTGGTGGTCTTCGCCAAGGCTCCCGAGGCCGGGCGGGTGAAGACGCGCCTGGTCCCTCCGTTCAGTCCGGAACAGGCCGCGGGCCTCTATGCCTGCCTGCTCGGCGACGTTCTGGAGGAATCGGCGCGCGCAGCCCGGGCCCTGGACCTCGAGCTGGTGCTGGCCGCCGAGCCGCCCGAGGCCATGGCGGCGCTGGCGGCAGCCGCCCCCCGGGGGCTACGGGTGGTGGCCCAGAGGGGTCCGGATCTGGCGAGCCGCATGCGCTGGGCGCTGGCCGAGGCCGCCGCCGCCGGCTCGGCTCCGATCCTTCTGCGGGGAAGCGACAGCCCCACCCTGGACGTGGAGCTGTTCCGCACGGCGCTCGCACGGCTCGAGGCTGCCGACCTTGTGATCTGCCCCGATCGGGACGGTGGCTACAGCCTGGTCGCCATGCGCCGCGCCCACCCAGGGCTCTTCCAGCACCCCATGAGCACGCCCAGCGTGCTGGAGGACACGCTCGCCGAGGCCCGGCGGCTCGGCCTCCGAGC
>JBDLIK010000056.1:0-11451 GCA_039714895.1 Myxococcota bacterium
GCGAAGCGCACCACCAACACCTCCCCCTCGTGCAGCGCCTGGGGATCCGGGCCGTGAAGGATGCGCACGCGGCCGCTGGCCTGCCCGGTTCCGATGCCTGTGCCCCGCAGGACCCCGGCGGCGTCCGGCGGATCGGCGGGGAGGCCCGGCACCGGCAGGCCGTCCGAGCGCACGAACTCCGCGGCGGGCTCGCTGGCGAAGCGCACCAGCGCGTCGCGCCGGGCCGCGATCCGCTCGCCCCAGCCGTGGGCGCCCCCGCCACCGGCGAAGTGCTCCTCGAGCTCGCGCCAGTCCAGGAAGAAGATGTCGTCCCGGGCTGCGAGGGCACCCTGGGCCGCCAGGCGATCCCCGAGCTCGAGCACGATGCGGCGGATGCCCGCGAAGGCGACCAGCCCGTGGTGCTTGGGGGCCTCGCGCAGGGGCATGCCGCGCTCGACGGCGCGCTCGATCCAGCGCAGCAGAGGCCGGATCGGCGGTGCGGAAGCCGCGATCGCCTCGTCGATGGCCGATCGGCGCTCGTCGGCGAGCCGGACGAAGCGCTCGTGGAGCGTTTCCTTGGCGGGCTCGCGCAGGGACGCCCGCACCAGCCCGAGCAGGAAGTCCGGCTGCTCGCTCCAGCGCGGTGCGGAGAGGTCGAACTCCTTGGCTCCCCGCTGACCGTTGTGGGTCAGGAACGCGTCGAAGGCCGCCAGGAAGGCCTGCCCGTCGCCGCGCTCGGCGATCCGGCCGAGTAGCTCCGCGGGCTCGGTCACGTCCTCGAAGAGGTCCGCCAGCGGCCGGGCCTTTTCGAACAGGGTGTCGAGGGCCAGGCTCATCTCGGTGGTCGGGTTGCCACGGATGCCTACCGCCAGCCGTCGCGCGGCTTCGGGATGCCGCCGGAACAGGAAGCGCGCGGCCACGAAGCAGAGGCCGGCGCCGAGGGCTGCGGGGACGGAGCGGTGCAGCTCGAGGAAGTCCGGGTCGCTGAGCGCCCGGATCTCGCCAAGCAGCTCGGGTGAGCTCTGGTCGCCCAGCGGGCGCCGGACCCGGCGGCGCAGGCGCTCGGCGAGCGACTCGAGCTCGCGCAGCGCAAACGAAGGGGTCCGGGCCGCCCAGCGCCAGGCGAGCACCCACTCGAGCAGCACCCGGCCCGTCAGCCACCAGCCCCCGGGCAGACGGCGTGGCGTGAGCAGACCCGCCCCGCGCAGCGCGTCGATGCGCGCCCCGGCACGAGCATCGATCTCCGAGACGGAGCCGAGCAGCGAGCGCCCGAACACCGGGATCGCCATGGTGGCATTGAGGTTCCAGTACATGCGTCCGCGGATCCGATCCACGCATACGAGCAGGCGTTGCAGCTCCTGGGACGCACGCTTCGGTGTGAAGGCGCTCGTCAGCGTCGCCAGCAGCCGATCGCGCCAGAGCGACCAGACCAGAGGGGGCAGGGGGTCCGGCAGCGTCTCCCGAAAGTTGAAGTTCGCCCAGACCGTCACCGGGCCGTCCTCGGCCTCGGGCGCACTGCGCTCGACCTCCCGCACGGACGGGTCCGCGAGCGCCGTGATGGGCCGGGCCTGGAGCCACCAGAGCTGTCCCTCTGCGTCCCGCGCCCACTCCAGGTCCAGGGGCTCGCCGAGCGCCTCCGCCAGATCCCGGGCCCGGCTTCCGATCTCGAGCGCCTCCGCCTCGGTCAGGATGGCCGGTTCGGGGCTCGCCTCACGACGAGCTTCGGGCCGACGTGGACCCGCGAGAAGGATCCGCCACGACTCGGGGTTCACCCGGCCCGAGACCAGCTGATCGCCCAGCCCCGACACCACCTCGAGGACCACCGCGTCGTCGCGGCCGGTGGGATCCAGCGTGAAGCACACCCCCGCGCAGCGCGCCCGCACCTGCTGCTGGACCACGAGCCCCACGGCCAGCGCCTCCGCCGGGCCCCCGTAGGCGTGGAGTCGCGGCGCGTCCCCGGAAGCAATGCAGTGACCCGCCGCTTCCAGCGCGTCGGTCGCCGAGTCGACGCCGAGCACCGTCTCGAAGATGCCTGCGTAGGAGCGCTGGGCCCCGTCTTCCTCCTGGGCCGAGGAGCGCACCGCCACCGGCCCCTCGGCGAGCAAGGCGCCCACGCGCTGCCGGAAGGCCTCGTGGACCTCGGGCTGCCAGCGGCGGGGCTCCAGCCGCGTGACCTCGAGAGCGAAGCCCTCGGGGACCCGGGCGCCCGCGGCCGCCAGGCGGGCCAAGCCGGCCGCCTTGCCGCCGAAACGGGCGGCCTCCCCCGCCTCGGGCGAGCGGAGGTCCGCCAGCGCCAATCCGGGTCCTCGCCTCTCCATCGATCCTGTCTTCGTCCGGCCGAGGTTCCGGGTTGATGCGACGACAGACCCCGAGCTCCGGGTCCGAGGGCTACACTCGCGGTCATGGAAGAAATTCGTCTCGGGCCCCTGCGCATCCAAGTGGAGCACCGGGCGGCAGCCGGTCCGACGCTCCGGGTGCGCGAGGCCTCCGGGCACGAGCGCCTGCGCTTCGACTGCTTCCTGCCGGGCGCCCACTTTCATCTCGACCCGGGCGGCGCCGACCGGGTCGAGTTCCTGCCGGTCGCTGCGGACTCCATCGACTGGACCCTGGGGCAGCTGCGCGCGGACCTGCGAGGCTGGCTCGCGCGGGCGGGGCTGCGCCTGGACGGCGCGCTCGACGGCGCCCGCCTGTCGGAGGCCCTTGATCGTGCCGAGCGCGTCATGCGTCACCCCCCCCTGGACCTCGAGGACCTCGCCCTCGAGGCCCTGCGAGCCCGGACCGGCGAGAAGTGGAGGCGGTATCCGGAGGACGTGCTGCCCCTCTGGGTGGCCGACATGGACTTCCCGGTGGCAGAGCCGATCCGGCGCCGGCTGCGAAGCGCCATCGAGAGCTCGGACCTCGGCTATCCCCTCCATCCCCTCCCCACCGGGCTCCAGGAGCTCTTCGCAGAGCGCATGGAGCGGCTCTACGGATGGCGCCTGAGCCCTCGGCGCGTGGAGCTGCTCGCGGACGTCGTGCAGGGCATCCACGTGGCCCTCCAGGTCTTCTCGGAGCCTGGCCAGGGCGTGGTGATCCAGACGCCCATCTACCCGCCCTTCCTCCAGGGGGTGCGCGAGACGGGTCGAGTCCTGGTCGAGAACCCGCTGGCGCAAGGAGCCGAGCGCTACGAGATCGATTTCGACGCCCTGCGCGCCGCCATCTCTCCCTCCACCCGCATCCTGCTGCTGTGCAACCCGCACAACCCGACCGGACGGGTCTTCACCCGGGAGGAGCTCGAGGGACTTGCCGAGATCGTCCTCGAGCACCGGTTGGTGATCGTGAGCGACGAGATCCACGAGGAGCTCACGCATCCGGGGCACGCCCACGTTCCCATCGCCACCCTGGCGCCCGAGGTCGAGGCCCAGACGTTGACGCTGACGGCGGCCAGCAAGTCGTTCAACATTGCAGGCCTGCGCTGTGCCGTCGGCGTCTTCGGCAGCGCCGAGCTGCGCAAGCGGTTCCTCGAGGTGCCCCGGCATCTGCGCGGCGGCCTCAACGGGCTGGGCCTCGAGGCCACCCGCGCCGCCTGGACCCACAGCGATCCCTGGCTCGAGGCGGTCCGCACCAAGCTCGACGCGAACCGGGCGCTGCTCGCGAGGTGGGCTGCCGAGCGGCTCCCCGGCATCGGCTTCCAGCCTCCAGAGGCCACCTACCTGGCCTGGCTGGACTGCCGCTCGCTGGGCCTCGAGCCGGGTCCCTACGAGTTCTTCCTGGAGCAGGCCCGGGTGGCCCTTTCCGACGGCCGCAGCTTCGGCGGTCCCGGAGAGGGCTTCGTCCGCCTCAACTTCGCCACCACCGAGGCCGTGCTGCACGAAGCCGTCGAGCGCATGGCCACCGCCCTGTCCCGCCGGTAGAAGCCGAGCGAAGCGGCGCACGACACGGTCGACGACGGAGCACGGCGGATGGCTGCGGGCGAAGCCCGCAGCCCGCTATCTCTGCCAGAAGCGGGGCTGGAAGAGCACCAGCAGGGTGAAGAGCTCGAGCCGGCCCCCCATCATGCAGGCGGCCAGGGTCAGCTTCACGTAGCCGGGAAAGTGGGCGAAGGTGTCCGTGGGGCCCACCTGGGCGAAGCCCGGTCCCACGTTGCCGACCGCGGTGAGCGCTGCCGAGACCGAGGTGACGAGGTCGTAGCCCGCACTCGACACCACGGCAGCCGCCAGGGCGGCAATCGCGAAGTAGACCGTGAGGAACGACCAGATCCCCGTCAGCACGTCGAGCGGCACGGGTCGATCCCCGTACTTCACCCTCAACACCAGGCGGGGGTGGAGCATGCGCGCCAGCGTGTTGCGCACGACGCCGGCGGCCAGCAGCACCCGGAGCCCCTTGACGCCTCCGCTGGTGGATCCCGCCATGCCGCCCAGGATCATGAGCTGCAGCAGGACGACGGTGGCCAGCGGCGGCCAGAGCTCGAAGTCCGCGCTCACGTAGCCCGTCCCCGTCATCAGGGTGACGACCTGAAACGCGGCCTTGCGCAGGGCCTCCTCCCCCTCGAACCCCATCCCTCGCAGCAGCCACACGATCACGAAGGTGGCCACGCAGAGCACCGAGACGAAGTATCCCAGCTCGGTATCGCCGAGCACGCGACGGAACTGGCCCTGGAACAGGCGGTAGTGCAGCGCGAAGTTGATACCGCCGAGCACCATGAAGAGGATGGCCACCCACTCGATGGCACCGGAGCCGAACCCCTCGATGGAGGCGCTGCGCGTGGAGAAGCCTCCCGTGGAGAGCGTCGTCAGTGCATGACAGAGCGCCTCGAAGGCATCCATGCCGGCGAGCGCGTAGGCGAGGCCGGCCGCGGCGGTGAAGCCCAGATAGACCAGCAGCAGCCGGCGGGCCGTCTCGACGACCCGGGGCCGGAGCTTCTCCACCGCGGGTCCCGGCATCTCGGCCTGGAAGAGCTGCATGCCGCCGATCCCCAGCATGGGCAGGATGGCGATGGCGAACACGATGATGCCCATCCCGCCCAGCCACTGGGTGAGGCTGCGCCAGAGCAGCAGGGAGCGCGGGGCCGCCTCGATCTGCTCCATCACCGTGGAGCCGGTGGTGGTGAAGCCCGCCACGGACTCGAAGAGCGCGTCGAGGGGGGTGAGCACGTCGGTGAGCAGGTAGGGCAGGGCGCCGAACAGCGAGGCCAGGATCCACGAGAAGCTCACCACCACGAAGCCATCCCGCAGGCGCAGGTTTCGGCCTTCGGGCTGGGCCATCAGCGCCAGCGAGAGACCGAAGACGACGGCCACGGTGGCGCTGGCCACGAAGGGCAGCAGGGGCTCTCCGACCGCCAGGGCCGCCAGCAGCGGAGCCGCCTGGACGGCGCCGAGGCCCACCAGCAGCCAACCGAGGATCTTGAGGTCGAGCTGGAGATTCACGGGGCTCCACGGCTCTGGGGCGCGTGGGGGACGGCAGCGCCGCCGGATGGCTGGGATCGGGGCCGGGAGGGTAGCTGCGTTATCGGGGGCCGCCCTTGCCGAAGAATTGAAACCTGTTCTAATTTCCGGGATCCCCAGAGGAGATGCGGGTGGCCCTCGACGTCGACATCCTCGATCCGGAGCTCTATCGCCGTGGCGACCCCCACGCCGTCTACGATCGCCTGCGCCGGGAGGCCCCTCTCCACCGCGACGAGAAGAACGACTTCTGGGTGGCCCCCCGCTACGCCGAGGTCGTGGAGGTCTCCAGGGATCCCCGCCGCTTCTCTTCCGCGAAGGGGGTCGTGCCCGGGTCCAGCGCGAGCGTCTCCATCATCACCATGGACGACCCCCGTCACACCCGCCTGCGCAAGCTCGTCAACAAGGGGTTCACGCCGCGCATGGTGAAGCTCCTCGAGCCGCGCATCCGGGAGACCGTTCGGGAGAGCATCGAAGCCGTGGCGCGCCGGGGAAGCTGCGACTTCGTCGAGTCCATCGCGGTCCCGCTGCCGCTGGTCATCATCGCCGAGCTGCTCGGCATCGAACGCGCCGACCGCGACCGCTTCCATCGCTGGTCGGACACGATGATCGCAGCGGGGGGCGGACGCGCCGAGGCCGACCCGGCCATCGCCGTTGCCGCCAACGCGGCCTTCTCGGAATACGCCGACTACCTCCAGGGCGTCTTCGAGGACCGTCGGCGCAAGCCGCGTGAGGATCTGGTGAGCATCCTGCTCGCCGCCCAGGCCGGCGATCTCGAGGCGGGGGAGGAGGCGCTCGAAGCCGGTGAGCTGCTGATGTTCATGACGCTGCTGCTGGTGGCCGGGAACGAGACCACGCGCAACGCCATCTCCGGCGGCGTGGTGGCGCTCCACGATCACCCCGCGGAGTACGAGAAGCTGAGGCGCAATCCCGGGCTGGTGCCCCTGGCCGTGGAGGAGATCCTGCGCTGGGTGTCGCCGGTGATCGCCTTCTATCGCACGGCGACCCGGGACACGGAGCTCGCGGGCCAGGAGATCCGGGAGCGGGAGCGGGTCCTGATGATCTACCCCTCCGCCAACCGCGACGAGGATCAGTTCGCCGAGGCGGGCAGCTTCCGCGTCGACCGACAGCCCAACTCCCACGTCGCCTTCGGGATCGGCAACCACTTCTGTCTCGGTGCGAGCCTCGCTCGCCTCGAGCTGCGCATCATGCTCGACGAGCTGCTGCGCCGGCTGCCGGACCTGCAGCTCGCCCCGGGGACGCGGCCCCGCTACACCGAGTCCCCCTTCGTGCGCGGCATCGAGGAGCTGCCGGTAGTCTTCACGCCCCCCGCTTGAGTCGACGGCGATCTGCCGGTGCCCTGCCATAGGCCAGCGCAAGCGCCGACAGGCGCGCGCAGCGAGCCGCAGGCGAGCGAAGCCTGTGGTGCCTGCGGGCTTCGCCCGCAGGCGGACCCACAACTTCTCCGCCCGTCGGCCGATACGCCGGACATGAGCGTCGCCTCCCGGCCGCCGCCGGTCCCGTCCCGACCGTCCCACGATGCCCGCAACCCCCTGAGTCTCGAGGAGCTCCTCGAGCTGCTCGTGGAGCGGCAGGTGTTGGGCGAGGAGCAGGCCCGGGATGTGGCCTCCCGGGCCGTCACCCTGCGAAGCCAGGTCCTGCGCGACCGCTGCGGCTCGGTCCGCTCCCAGGCGGCGGCGCGCTACGAGGTCTCTCCCGCCGAGATCGTGGCCGCCGCGGAGCTGCCGCTCGCGACGGATTCCCGCCAGCGGGTGACCGAAGACGCGGTGGCCCGCTGCCTGGCGGAGGCCAGCGGCCTCGGGTTCCTCAAGATCGACCCCCTGCGCCTGGACAGTGAGCTCATCACCCGAAGCCTCTCACGGCCCTTCGCCCGCCGCCATGTGGTGATCTGCGTGGGCCAGGAAGGGGAGGGGCTGCGGCTCGCCCTCGTCGACCCCTTCGACGGCACGCTGCGTGAGTCCCTGGAGTCGACGCTCCGCAAGCCCCTCACCTACGTGGTGGCCTCCAAGCGCGACATCCTCGCCGTCGTGGACCGCGTCTACGGCTTCCGCACCCGCGTCAGCGAGGCCGGCCGCCAGCTCGGCAGCGCCGGGCCCGACAGCGCCCTGGTGCAGCTCGTCGAGCTGCGTTCGGCGGACGAGCTCGCCACGGGGAACGACGAGCACGTGATCGCCGCCGTGGACTACCTGCTCCACTACGCCTTCGATCAGCGAGCCTCGGACGTCCACCTGGAGCCGCGGGTGGAAGACGGCGTGATCCGCTTCCGGATCGACGGGATCCTGCATGACATCGAGGCGGTCCCCCTGGCGGTGCATGGCGCCATCACCTCGCGCATCAAGGTCCTCGCGCGCATGGACATCGCCGAGCGCCGTCGGCCCCAGGACGGTCGCATCAAGACCCAACGCGGGGAGCAGGAGGTGGAGCTTCGGGTCTCGAGCCTGGCCACCGCCTACGGAGAGAAGATCGTCATCCGCGTCTTCGACCCCTCCGTGCTGATGGCCGATCTTCAGGAGCTCGGCTTCTCCGTCGCCGAGCGCGAGAGCTACGAGCGCTGGATCACCTCTCCCAGCGGTCTGATCCTCGTCACCGGTCCCACCGGCTCGGGCAAGACGACGACCCTCTACTCGACCCTGCGATACCTCTCCGGCCCGGAGATCAACATCACCACCGTCGAGGATCCCATCGAGATGGTCGATCCCCGCCTGTGTCAGGTGCAGGTGCGACCGCAGATCGACGTCACCTTCGCCAACGCCCTGCGCTCGATCCTGCGCCAGGACCCCGACATCATCATGGTGGGCGAGATCCGCGATGGAGAGACCGCCCAGATGGCGGTGCAGGCGGCGCTCACCGGCCACCTGGTCTTCTCGACGGTCCACACCAGGGATGCGGCGGGGGCGATCACGCGGCTCGTCGAGCTGGGGGTGGAGCGATTCCTGCTCTCCAGCGTGCTGCGGGGCGTGCTCGCCCAGCGGCTCATCCGTCGGGTCTGCGCCCGCTGCGCGGTGGATGGCTTCCTCACCCCGGACCAGGTGGCAGCCCTCGGACTCAAGGTCCCGGTAGAGCGGCGCGAGCGACTGCGGGTCCGCTTCGGCGAGGGCTGCGTGGAGTGCCGCCACACGGGTTTGTATGGTCGCACGGGCGTCTTCGAGATGATCGACGTGGGACGCCGCATCCGCGGGCTGGTGAACGAAGGCAAGGATGCCAGCGAGCTCACCCACGCGGCGCGCATCGAAGGCATGGAGACCCTCCACGAGGCCGCCATCCGGACGCTCGCCGAAGGCATCACGACCTTCGAAGAGGTGCACCGCATGACGGCGGACTTCGGATGAGTGCGACCGAGGGGGAACGTCCCGACGGAGTGCCCGTGAGCTGCGCGGCGGAGCTCGATCTGCTGCTGCGCTCGGGCTGGCGGGTGGTCGCTCTCGAGACCTTCGAGGAGGAGCGCGCCCTGCGGGTGCTCGAGCAGGTGGCGGCCGAGAAGGGTCGCAGTCTGGTGCCCTGGTCGAGCGCGGCGGGACTGGCGGGCACCGGCCAGGGCGAGGGCGGCCTCGACGCGGGGCTCCGGGCCCTCTCGGCCCACCAGGGTCCCGCGCTCTTCGTGATGCTGGACGGGCACACGGGCCTCGCCGATCCCCAGGCGGTGCGGCGCCTGCGAGACCTGGTTCCGAAGCTCGGCAAGCGGCAGCAGGCCATCGTGCTGGTGGGTCCGGTCCTCGACGTCCCGCTCGAGCTGGTCCGGGAGGTGGGAAGGGTCGAGCTCCCGCTGCCCCGGGAGGACGAGCTGGCGGGCTTGCTGCGCCGGGTGGCAGGAGCCGATGGCGAGAGCGAGCAGGCCCGATCGCTGCTTGCCGACGCAGCCCGGGCTTCCCTCGGGCTCACCGCGTCCGAGGCCGTGCGGGTGTTCCGCAAGGCCATGGTGCGGGGCCGCGGGCTCTCCGAGACGGCGATCCAGTCCATCGTGCGCGAGAAGCGCCAGGCCCTGCGGCGGATCCCGGCGCTCACCTTCCACGACACCGACACCGGGCTCGGCGAGGTCGGCGGCCTCGGCGAGCTCAAGCGCTGGCTGCGCGAGCGCCGCCGTGCCTTCGGAATCGAGGCCCGGCGCTTCGGGCTTCCCACGCCGCGCGGTCTGCTGCTGCTGGGGGTCCAGGGCTGCGGGAAGTCGCTGTGCGCCAAAGCCGTCTCCAGCGAGTGGCGCTTCCCTCTGCTGCGGCTCGACCTGGCCGCTGCCTTCGCAGGGGGCGAGCGCTCTCCCGAGGCGACGATCCGCGAAGCCACCCAGGTCGCCGAGTCCCTGGCGCCGGTGGTGCTGTGGATCGACGAGATCGAGAAGGGCTTTGTGGCGTCCGGGCTCGATCCCCGCGCCAGCCGCGTGTTCGGCTCGTTCCTGACCTGGCTGTCGGAGAAGCAGAGCCCGGTCTTCGTGGTGGCGACCGCCAACGATGTGACCCAGCTTCCGCCCGAGCTGCTGCGACGCGGCCGCTTCGACGAGCTCTTCTTCGTGGACCTTCCCTCCCAGGACGAGCGGCGCGAGATCCTCTCCATCCACCTGGCGCGCCGGGGCCGCGACCCGCTGCAGTTCCCCCTCGAGGAGCTCGCGGCCGAGTCCGAGCGACTCTCCGGCGCGGAGCTCGAGCAGGCGGTGGCCGCCGCCCTCTACTCGGCTTTCTCCCACTCCCGGGAGCTCACCGAGGCCGACCTCGCCAACGCCATCGGGGAGACCGTGCCCCTCTACGACACCTACGAGGAGCGCATCAAGGAGCTGCGCGACTGGGCGCGCCACCGCGCGCGGCCCGCCAGCGTCGACGGACGCATGGTGGACCTGTTCCAGTAGAGCGTCGCCGGTGCCTCTGGAGCCGCCCCGCGCCGCGGGGTCTCGGGGCCGGGGGTCATAGCTCAGCGGCAAACAGCTTCCACTCGCCCGGCACGCCCTTCAGCCGATGCGAACCCCGGTCGGCGAAGCGCAGCCCGGATCCCGCGACCAGATCCTTGACGGTATGGGACACCATTACCTCGTCCGGTCCCGCACTGGCGGCGACCCGCGCGCCGATGTGGACAGCGATCCCAGCCACGCGGTTGCCGAGCACCTCGCACTCGCCGGTGTGCAGCCCAGCCCGGATGCGAAGTCCCAGGGATCCCACCGCATCCCGGACCGCGGCCGCGCAGCGGATGGCCCGTGCCGGACCGTCGAAGGTGGCCAGGAAGCCGTCGCCGGCGGTGTCGATCTCGCGGCCACGGAAACGCGCGAGCTCCCGGCGGACGAGGCCATGGTGTTCTTCCAGGATCTCGCGCCAGCGCTGGTCGCCGACCTCTGCCACGCGCTTCGTCGAGTCTACGATGTCGGTGAAGAGCACCGTCGCCAGCACCCGATCGGCTTCGGCCTCGGGGCGCGTTCCCGTCAGGAACTCCTCCACTTCGGCCGCGAGGCGGTCGGTCTTGCCGAACCAGGGGTAGTGATCGATGCCCTCGATCTCGAGGAGCCGCGCGCCGGGGATGTGATCGGCGAAGTAGCGGCCGAACGCGGGCGGGAAGAATTCGCCCTGGGCGTGGAGCACGAGGGTCGGCACGCGCACGCTCGGGAGTACGGCACGGACGTCGATGTCCAACAAGATCTCGCTGAGGGACAGCATACCGCTCGGGGTCATGGCGAGGCGCTCCGCCTTGGCCCACAACTCGCGCGCCTGCGGATCCTCCCTGCGCGAGGCCGCCATCAGCGCGAGGGAGACGCCCGTGCCCCAGACCTCGTGCAGCTTCGCCTGCCTCGCCTCGGGATCGGCGGGCATCGCCCCCCCCGGGTCCAGCAGCGTCCAGAACGCAGCCTCCCAGTCGCCGCGCTCGAATCCGATTGGATAGTCTGACGCCCGCGAGAGACGGGCGAACGCACCCAACGCAACCAGGGCCTCGGTGCGCTCCGGGTGGCTCGCGGCGAAGAGCGCGCCGAGTGGGCCTCCCTCGGAGATCCCGAAGAGAGCGGCCCTCTGGCTCCCGGCTGCTCGCATCACCGCCAGAACGTCGTCCATGCGCTGCTCGT
>JBDLIK010000057.1:0-11384 GCA_039714895.1 Myxococcota bacterium
TGCGGGCTGATCCCCTGGGGCCGGTTCGCTAAGCGCAGACCGCCGCAGAAGCCCGGGATACACGGCGCCACCGCGATGGCGCCTCCACAGCCTGGGACGGGCTGGTAGTCGCGCTTCAGCAGGTACGCAGCCGCGGCGGGAGGCGCGTCGTAGGAGATCATCACCCGCCGCCCGGCGGGGTCGAGCTCCACCGGGTGCGGCCGGCCTGCGGCCGTCGCCACCTGGGCGCCTTGCCCGCGCACGGCGTCGAAGTAGAGGTCCTCCCGGGGGAGACCCACCAGGGCCGCCTCGTACTGCCCCGCCACCGAGAGACCGACCATCACCGCGTAGGGCCCCGAGCCATCCAGGTACGAACGCAGGGTCCCGTCGATGGGATCCACCACGACCCGGGCATCGCTGCGGGCCGGGAAGCGGCCGACGCTCGGGGTGTCCTCCTCCGCAACCAGGCCCAGCCCGGGGAAGCCCGCATGGAGCGGGATCAGGATGGCCTCCTGGGCGGCCGAGTCCGCCAGGGTGAGGGCGGCCTTGGCGTCGCTGGCCTCTCCGGACTTCGGGCGGTTCCGGACCCGACCCTCCAGAGCGCGGGCGATGGACGCAGCCTTGCGCACCGCCGGGCGCAGCGCTCCCACGAAGGCCTCGGCATCCGGTTGCATCGCCCCACCCCCCCGGCGGCCCCGAGAGGCTAGCTAGTGGTCTGGCTTCCGCCCAGCTTTCCCGCGTGCTTCAGATTGCGCGCCTCCTCGGCGAGGATCACGTCCTCGGCGATGTTGGTGGCGTGATCGCCGACCCGCTCCAGGTTCTCGGCGATCAGGATCAGGTCCACCTCCTGGGCGGAGGACTCGGGGTGCGACCCGATCTCGCGAATGGCCTGCTCCACCACGCGGTCCTGGACCTCGTCGATGCGATCGTCCGCGGCAAGCACCGCGCGCGCCCGGGAGGAATCCGACTCCCCGTAGGCGTCGAGGGCATCCCGCAGGATCCGCTGGGCCCCCTCCCCCAGCCTCACCAAGGCGGAGGGCAAGCTCACCGGGGCCCGCTCGCTGAGTCGAAGCGCACTCCTGGCGATGTTGCGGGCGAGGTCCCCCACCCGCTCCAGGTCGGTCGCCATCATCTTGATGGCGATCACCTGTCGCAGGTCGTCTGCCACCGGAGCCTGGAGCGCCAGGGCGCGCAGCACGCCCTCGTCGATGGCCAGATCGAGCCGATCGATCTCGAGATCGTCGATGGCCACCTCCCGGGCGAGCGCCGAGTTTCGCTCCCAGGCGGCTCGCAGGGCCTTGGCAAGAATCGTCTCGGCCAGGCTCCCCATGCGGAGCACCTGCTCGCGGAGGTCGGTCATCACGGGATCGAGGATTCGGGCCATCGCCTGCTCTCCCACCCAGGGACCCGGAGGCGTCACCCGGAGGCTCGGGCGATCTTAGTGCGCGGCGGACAGGGCGGCGTGACAAAGGCGTGACGAGTGCGTGGCGCTCCGCCCCCTCGAGCCCATTCGAGGACACCCCCTGCTGTCTCCTCGGAAGCGCCTCTCCTTTTGTCACCAAGACGTCACGTCCGCGACCTGCCTGCGTCAACCCATGCCCCGATCTTGTCGGGGAAACGAAACGAAGTGTACGACGGAGGATGAAAGCATGAACCGCTTGCTACGAATTTCCGGCGCCCTGCTGGCTTCCACCCTGCTGCCGGGCCTCGGGCTCGCCGAGCGCGTGGAGGTCGACCCGGCCATCGCTGCCTACGCCAGGACCAGCGGCGTCTCGGGGAATCTGAGCTCGGTGGGCTCGGACACCCTGAACAACCTCATGACCCTCTGGGCAGAGGGCTTCCGGCGCGCCTACCCGAGCGCCCGGATCCAGATCGAGGGCAAGGGCTCGTCCACGGCGCCGCCGGCGCTCATCTCCGGAACGGCCCAGCTCGGGCCCATGAGCCGGACGATGAAGGACCAGGAGATCGACCGCTTCGACAAGCGTTTCGGGTATCCGCCCACGGCGGTGCGGGTCGCCGTGGACGCCCTGGCCGTCTACGTCCACAAGGACAATCCCCTCGAGCAGCTCACCCTGCCCCAGGTCGATGCCATCTTCTCGAAGACGCGGAACTGCAACCACCCGAGCCCCATCGCCACCTGGGGCCAGAGCGGCCTCGCAGGAAGCTGGCTGGCCCGCCCCATCAGCCTCTACGGACGCAACTCGGCCTCGGGCACCTACGGCTACTTCAAGAAGGTCGCGCTGTGCAAGGGCGACTACCTGGACACCGTGAAGGAGCAGCCGGGATCCGCCTCGGTGGTGCAGGGGATCACCGAGGACCGCTACGCCATGGGGTACAGCGGGATCGGCTACAAGACCTCGGGCGTGAGGGCCCTCTCTCTCGCGGCCAAGCAGGGCGGCGAGTACGGGACCACCCGCGCCGCCGACGTCTACGCCGGCCGTTATCCCCTCTCGCGCTTCCTCTACCTGTACGTCCACAAGGTGCCCGGCGAATCCCTCGAGCCGCTGGTGGGTGAGTTTCTCAAGTTCGTGCTCTCCCGCGAAGGCCAGGAGATCGTCGTGAAGGACGGCTACCTGCCGGTCTCGGGGAAGATCGCCAACCAGGAGTTCGCATCCCTCGAGTAACGCCCCGTCCAACCCACTGGCCTGCGCTCCTCGGCGTCCGAGCGCGCTGCGGGGCCAGCTGCATCCAGGGTTCGGGCCGAGGTCCCCGTTGAATCAGCTCACAGGAAAAGAGGGTGGCTCCGCGGTCGGCGGGGCCCAGGGCCGCTCCAGGCGGAGGCTGCTCACCGACCGGCTCGCGCGGCTGGTGGTGACCGCGGGGGGCGTCGGCATCATCGCCAGCATCCTGGGCATCCTGGTCTTCCTGGTCGTCGAGGTCTGGCCTCTGGTGCGCCCCGCCGAGGTCGAGCGCGGACCCGAGGTCTCCACTCTCGACCTGCGTCCGGCGGCGCTGCTCGTGGACCCATACCGCACGAACGCCATCACCCTCGCGCTCGACGGCGCGGTCCGCGTCTACAACCTCGCCTCGGGGGAGCTTCGGGCCTCGAGCCACCTCGGCGGCACGGCGCCTCCAGCATCGCCTCCGGAGGACGAACGGAGGGCGGACTTGCTGGCGGTGAGCGCGCACTCCGGCGACGGCCTCCTGGCCGCGGCGAGCGCCGGGGGCGAGGTCTTCATCCAGCCGGTGAGCTTCCGGGTGCACTTCGAGGACCGGACGCGCCGGGTGACCCCGGAGCTCGATCCCGTGCTTCGACTGGTTCTCGATCCCGAGGGCGGCCCGCTTCGCCGCTTCGCGGCGCGTGGGGCCGAGGGCCGCCTGCAGGTCGCCGCCGAGCTCGCCGACGGGAGCATCGGGCTGGTCGCGCGTCGTGAGCAGGAGAACCCGTTCTCCGGAGAGACGGAGGCGACGACCCTGCACCGTGTCCTGCCCGGAGTCGCTTCCCTCCGACACCTCGTGCTGGACGGCGCCGGACAGAACCTCTTCGGCGCTACGGAGACCGGCGACCTGGTCTGGTGGCGCCTCGGCAGTCCGGCTCCGACGCCGGAGATCCGGGCCGCGAGCGCCTCCGCGATCACGTCCCTGGACTTCCTGATCGGAGAGCGCGCGCTCGTGGTGGGCTCCGAGGACGGATCGCTCTCGGTCTGGGCTCTGGTGCGCCCGCAACGCGGTGAGCCCCAGCTCACCCGAATCCACCAGCTGCCCTCCCACGAGACCTCGGTGGTCCGCATCGCGACCTCCGAACGCAACCGCACCTTCCTCAGCCAGGACGCAGGGGGAGAGCTGCGGCTGTACTTCTCCACCACCGAGGAGCTGCTCTGGAGCGGAGAGGCACCGCTGCGCGGAGTGAGCGCGGCGACCTTTGCGCCCAAGGGCGATGCCATCTATCTGGCCGGAGAGGGACGCATCGCCGAGCTGCGGGTGGACAACCCGCATCCGGAGACCACTCTCGCTTCGCTGTTCAGCCCGGTCTGGTACGAGGGCGCGCCAGAGCCGAAGGCGGTGTGGCAGTCCAGCGGAGGCACCGACGACTTCGAGCCGAAGCTCTCCCTCACGCCGCTTCTGGTCGGGACCCTCAAGGGAACCCTCTTCTCGCTGGCGCTGGCGATCCCACTCGGGGTGCTGGGAGCGATGTACACCTCCCAGTTCATGCATCCGCGACTTCAGCGGATCGTGAAGCCGAGCGTGGAGATCATGGCGTCGTTGCCGAGCGTCGTGCTCGGCTTCCTGGCCGGGCTCTGGCTGGCGCCGCGCCTGGAGGGAGCCTTTCCGGGGCTGATCCTGGCGCTCTGCGCCTTCCCCCTCCTCACGCTGCTGGCGGGTCTGCTCTTCCAGGCGCTCCCTCGCCGGGTCCGAGCGCGTCTCGCCGATGGCGTCGAGGTGTTCTGGTTCGCGGCGGTGATCGCCATCGGACTGGCGGGCTGCTTCGCCCTCAGCGGACTCGTGGAGGAGATGTTCTTCGGTGGGAGCTTCGCGGAGTGGCTGCTGGAGAGCACCGGAACCCGCTACGACCAGCGCAACGCGGTGGTGATCGGGATCGCCATGGGCTTCGCCGTCATCCCCATCGTCTTCGCCATCTCCGAGGACGCCTTCTCCAACGTTCCTCGCAGCCTGGCCGCGGCCTCGCGGGCGCTGGGAGCCAACGCCTGGCAGACCGTGGTCCGGGTGATCCTGCCCACCGCGAGCCCGGGCATCTTCTCGGCCATCATGATCGGCTTCGGGCGCGCCGTGGGCGAGACCATGATCGTGCTGATGGCCACCGGAAACACTCCGATCCTCGACTGGAGCCCCTTCAACGGCTTCCGGACGCTCTCGGCCAACGTGGCGGTGGAGATCCCGGAGGCGCCGGTCGGGGGAACCCTGTATCGCACCCTCTTCGTCGCCGCGCTGCTGCTGTTCGCCATCACCTTCCTCGTGAACACCCTGGCAGAGGTGATCCGCCATCGTCTGCGCCGCCGGTTCGCCGGGCTGTGAGGGGAGCCATGGGAAAGCAGGGCACCCGGCGACGTTCGGACCGGATCGGCCGGGCCTTCACGTGGCTCATCGCCGGCATCCTGGCGCTCGATCTGCTCCTCATCGTGGGGGTGCTCTCGCTGGTGTCGTTCCACGGGCTCTCCACCTTCTGGCAGCACGACCTCTGGCGCTTCGAGCTCCAGGACGGCCGGGTCCTGCTCGGCGAGGTGCGGAACCGCGAGGAGATCCCGGAGGCCCCCCGCACCGCGAGCGGCGAGATGCCCACCCGCCTGCGGCTCAAGCTCGGCAACCGCGACCTCACCGGCCTCGACTTCGCCTGGATCGACGAGGCGGACATCGTGAGCCGGGATCGACCGGAGCGGGCCGTGCTCCTCGAGCGGCTCGAGTGGGGCAACTTCCACGGCTTCGCGCGGGAGCTCCGGCACGGCGAGAAGCTGCTGGCTTCGGGCCCCGAGGCGGTCTGGGCTGCGCTGCCGGACCTCATGGCGCAGAAGCAGGAGCAGCTCGAGAGGATCGACGAGATCGAGGGCGACGAGATCGGCGCCATCAACCGCGAGCTCGAGTCCCTGCGCCTCGCGGAGCGCCGGCTGGATCTCGAGGCCAGCGGCGCTCCCCGGGAGGCGACCCGCCGCGACGAGATCCAGCACGCGACCGCCCAGGTGCGCCGGGAATACGAGGCGGTGGCCGAGCGGCTCGAGGCAGCGCGGCAGGCATTCGAGGCCGAGACCCTGGTGCTCCTGGCCGCGGACGGCAGCCCCCTCTCGCTGCCGGTGGGTCACGTGGTCCGCGCCCTGCGGCCGAACTCCCTGGAACTGCCGGGAAGGGCGGGGCTGTATCTCTCGCGGGTGACGGAGTTCCTCTTCGACGAGCCCCGCGAATCCAACACCGAGGGCGGGATCTTCCCGGCCATCTTCGGCACGGTGATGATGGTCTTCCTGATGTCCTTCGCGGTGGCGCCCTTCGGGGTGCTGGCAGCGGTCTATCTCCAGGAATACGCGCGGCAGGGCCCCTTCGTGCGGCTGGTGCGCATCGCCGTCAACAACCTGGCGGGTGTGCCCTCCATCGTCTTCGGCGTCTTCGGGCTCGGCTTCTTCGTGTATGGCATCGGGGGCAGCATCGATCAGCTCTTCTTCCCCGAGGCGCTGCCCACCCCCACCTTCGGGACCGGCGGGATCCTCTGGGCAAGCCTCACCCTGGCGCTGCTCACCGTGCCCGTGGTGATCGTGGCGAGCGAGGAGGGGCTGGCGGCGGTGCCGCGCATCGTCCGGCAGGGCTCGCGAGCTCTGGGCGCCACCCACTTCGAGACCCTGCGCCGCGTCGTCATCCCCGCCGCGGCCCCCGGCATCATGACGGGCCTGATCCTGGCCATCGCGCGAGCCGCGGGAGAGGTGGCGCCCCTGATGATCGTCGGCATGGTGAAGCTCGCCCCAGCGCTTCCCCTGGACGGGACCTTCCCCTTCGTCCACCTGGAGCGGAAGTTCATGCACCTGGGCTTCCACATCTACGACGTGGGATTCCAGAGCCCCAACGTCGAGGCGGCCAAGCCGCTGGTCTTCACCACCGCCTTCCTGCTGATCGCGGTGGTGCTGATCCTCAACCTGGTGGCAATCCTGGTCCGCAGCCGGCTGCGCACCCGCTACGCCACCTCCAGCGTCTGACGAGGCTCCCATGACCGCCGCAGTCGTCGCGACCGACCTGCCGAAGCATCCCGAGCCCGCGCCGGCGGAGCCGTCCCCTGGCGGAGGGGGCACGCCCGAGCCGCCCGCTGTGGGCGAGGCCCGTGCGCCCCAGCCGGGCCCGGTGCTCTCGGTGGAGGCCCTCTCGCTCTACTACGGCGAGGCGCGAGCCCTCCGGGACATCACGCTGGAGATTCCCGAGCATCGCATCACCGCCTTCATCGGGCCTTCGGGCTGCGGAAAGTCCACCTTGCTGCGCTGCTTCAACCGGCTGAACGATCTGGTGGAGGGAGTGCGCATCGAAGGGGACGTGCGTTTTCACCAGCAGAGCATCTTCGACTCGCGGGTGGACGTGAACGAGCTTCGCAAGCGCATCGGGATGGTGTTCCAGAAGTCGAACCCCTTTCCCAAGTCCATCTTCGAGAACGTCGCCTACGGCTGCCGCATCCACGGCCAGAACCGCCGCAGCGAGCTCGAGCTCCGGGTGGAGAAGGCCCTGCGCCAGTCCGCCCTCTGGGACGAGGTGAAGGATCGCCTCTCGGAGAGTGCCCTCGGGCTGTCCGGGGGCCAGCAGCAGCGCCTCTGCATCGCGCGGGCCATCGCCGTGGAGCCCGACGTGGTGCTCCTCGACGAGCCCTGCTCGGCGCTGGATCCGATCTCCACCGGTCGCATCGAGGAGCTCATGCAGGAGCTCAAGAGCCACTACACCCTGGTGATCGTGACCCACAACATGCAGCAGGCCGCGCGGGTCTCGGATGGCACGGCCTTCCTCTACCTCGGTCAGCTGGTGGAGCTCGGCGAGACCCGGGGAATGTTCGTGAAACCCCAGAAGAAGCAGACCGAGGACTACATCACGGGTCGCTTCGGCTGACGGGTGGGTCCGCCTGCGGGCCGCTCAGGGGATGAGGCCGCGCACCATGAAGTCGATCGCGTTCTCGCGCGCCTCGTCGGGGTCGAAGACCTCGGGTGCACGATCCCAGTAGATGTGGATGGCCCAGGTGGCGATGATCTCGATGACGATGCGCGCCGCCAGGCGGACGCTCGTGACCTCCCGGAGCTGTCCCGCCCGGATGCGCTGCTCGATGTAGCGCGCCATGGCCGCGCGCGAATCCTCGCGCCCGGCGGTCTGCCAGATCGGGCCGAGCTCGGGGTGGTCCATGCAGCGGTCGATGAGCTTGATGCCTCGTCGGTTGCGCTCGGTCAGGAGGTAGAGCTCGCGGAGCAGGGCGGTGAGCTCGGCACGGGGGTCCAGGGCGCGCTCGCGGGCGAGCGCTGCGACGAGGAGCGGAGGCACGGCTTCTTCCGCCAGGCGTTGCTTGATCCAGGTCGAGAGCTCGCCCGCCCGCGGCGTGGGGACGGGCAGGCGCTCGGGGCGCTGGACCGCGCCCGTGCGGTCCGCCCAGCGCGCGCACAGGGCGAAGAGCGCCTCCTTGCTCTCGACGTATCCGTAGAGGGTCCCCTTGGCGACCCCCACCGCCTCCGCGACGTCGGACATCTGGGTGAGCCGGTAGCCCCGGGCGATGAAGACCTCGGTCGCGGCGTCGACCAGCTCGTCGAAGCGCTGCTCGGGAATCCGCCGTGCCACTAGCGCCGGGCCTCCTCGATGGGCGCGGGCTCGAAGACCTGGAAGCTCTGCAGCGGCAGGAAGTCGAAGCCGGCGATCCGCTCGTACCCGGCCTGCTCCATCTCCGCGCGGATCGCCTCCGGATCGCTCCAGTGACCCGAGCCCTGCAGCCAGCGGAAGGGCGGCGGGACGTCGTGCCGATCGTCCAGATGCGCGACCCGGCCGCGCCGGCTCAGGTCCGTGCGCAGGCGCGCGAAGTAGCTCGGGCGGTCCTCGATGTGGTGGTAGGTGAGGCAGGTCATCGCCAGATCGATCTCTGCATCGGGCAGCTCGGGGTCCTCGTACTGGCCCCGGACCACGACCACGTTGGCGAGCGCCTCGTCGGCCACCCGCTGGTGCAGCGTCTCGATCTTCTCGTCGTCCACCTCGACGGCATAGACCCGGCCCTCGGGCCCCACGGCCTCGGAGAGCCAGGGGAGCCAGTAGCCGTCGCCAGCCCCGATCTCGGCGACCCGGTCTCCCGGCTCGAGCTCGAGTGCGGTGATCACCTGCTCCGGGTGCTGCCAGCCGTCTCGTCCGGAGGTGACAAGCCGACCCAGATCGACCCTGGAGAGCAGGGTGCAGCCCGACGTGGTCGCCAGGAGAACGACGAGCAGACAGACCGGACGTGCGGCGATCATCGCAGACCCTCCCGGCGCAGCCCCTGCGCCTCCGGCTCGAGCCAGGCACCCCCGAGGCCTACCACCGGCGCGGCGTCACTCCGCTGGCGAAGGCGGATCCTGCGGCGGACCTCACCGTGGGCACGTTCGTCCATCCCGATCCGGGCTAGCAGGGCCAGCGCCAGCACGTGGCAGACGACCGGGAAGGCGGACACGAGCGCGCGGATGCCGAGCAGCGCCTCCGGGGACTGGACGGCGTTCGGCCGGAAGCCGACCCCGGAGAGCACGAGGCCGGAGATCATGATCGCGAACCCGACGGCCATCTTGATGGCGAGCCCCCAGGCGGCGAAGAACGTCCCCTCCTTGCGCTCCCCGGTGCGTGCCTCGTCCGAATCCACCACGTCCGCCTTGAGCGACGGACCGAGCACCGCGCCCCCGCCGGTCGCTGCTCCGAAGAGGACGGTGAGCGCGGCGATGGCGAGCCAGTCTCCTGCTCCGAAGACGCCGATCCCCGCGAACACGCCGACTTTGACGACGAGCGAGAAGGTCCAGACACGCACCTTGCCGAAGCGCCGCGAGAGCGGCACCCAGACGGGAAGCGTGACGAGGGTCGCCGCGATGGCAGCGAAGAGATAGAAGGCCGTCGCGCCGGGCGTCTCCAGGATGTACTCGGTCAGGTAGGGGAGGAGAACCACGAAGGCCTGGTACCCCAGCATCTCGAGGAAGAAGACGCCGAGCAGGAGACGGGCATCGCGGTTGCGAAGCACGTCGGCGAAGGCCGCGAGGGGCGACCGCGAGCCGCCGCGCCCCTGGTGATGGGCTGGCTCGCGCAGCACCCGCGCCGACCACAGGATCCCCGCGACCATCAGCGTCGCCGCCAGCAGGGCGATGGTTGCGGCTGCCCCGCGCGGCTGCGCCGAGCGCTCGAGCACGAGCAGCGATCCGGCAGCCACGATGATGCCGATGTGATCGCCGAAGGCCTTGGCGCCGAAGACCCGCGTCCGGTCGTGGTAGCCCTCCGAGAGCTCCGCCCCGAGGGCCAGGTAGGGCACGCTGAAGGTGGTGATCGCCGTGTAGAAAAGCAGGATGGCGGCGCCCATCCAGAGTGCCAGGGCCGTGCCGGAAAGCGCTTCCGGCGGCGCCCAGATGGCGTAGTAGGCGGCCCCCACCGGCAGGGCCGAGGCGACCAGCCAGGGGCGGCGCCGGCCCCAGCGGGTGCGGGTGCGATCGCTCAAGAAGCCCACCACCGGGTCGGTGACCGCGTCCCAGATGCGCGAGGCCCCGAAGATCAGCCCGACGGTGGCGGCGGGGATCAGGAGCACGTCCGTCGAGTACTTGAGGAGGTACAGACTCACGCCGGTGAAGAGGAAAGAGCTCGACAGAGCGGGCGCCGCGTAGGCGAGGAGCTCGCGCCGAGTGGCTCCGTCGGCCTGCTTCGGTTCGGAGTCGATCCGCTGCGGGATCACCGGGTCTCCCTTCGGGCGCGCGCGTTCGCCAGGGCGAGGCCCGTGGCGGCGTCGATGGGGATGGTCGCGTCGCGGAAGCCGGACCGCTCGAGCTCGGCCTCCACCTCGCCCCGGGAGCGGAGGGAGTAGACGCTGGCGGGGAGGCTCCTGGTGATCTCGGCATTCTCCTTCGGGTGGAAGGCGAGGAGGAGCTCGCCGTCCTCGCGCAGCACGCGCCGGATCTCCCGCAGCCCCGCGCCCAGGTCGGGCCAGAAGTAGAGGGTATGGACGCTGAAGACCTTGTCGAAGGAGCCGTCCGGCCAGGGCACGTTCGCGCTATCGCCCGCCTCGACCCGAGCCGTGCCGGCCTCGATCCAGCTCCGGTTCCGGCTCCGGGCGATGCCGCGCATCACCTCGGACGGGTCCACCCCGGCCGCCAGGCCCGGGGCCACGAGCCGCGCGACCCGGCCCAGGGTGCGTCCGTGGCCGCAGCCGAGCTCGAGCACCCGCTCGCCGGGCTTGGGCTCGAGGACCTCGAGCACCCTGCGGTTGGCGCGTGCCGTATCCAAGGCCATCACGCGCGCGACGACGTGGCCGAGCAGGCCGGTGGGATGGGCGGACTGACGGGCGATCAGCTCGGACTTGGCCATGGGGTCTCCTGGAGGCGCGCCGGGATGATATATTAACCGACCAGGTCGGTCAATATAGAACAAAATCCTAGTAAATTCAGTGAATTAGAAGATCTGATGGAAGGGTGACGGGTGCCGCCGACTCCTGACGAAGGCCGCCTCGGTCACGATCGGATCGCCTGCAGCGCAGCGCCGACATCGAGCGGGACCTTCGTCTCGCGCTCGGACACCTCCCACAGCTTCGCGATGGCCCCGTCGAGGCCGATGCGGCGCAGGATCGGGCGGCGTACGGGCGGGCCGAAGTTGACGAAGCGGGGTGCGTAGAACTCTCCCCCCTTCGCGGCGGGGTCCGTGGCCGCGCGCAGCTGCGGAAGCGCTCCCTGGGCCGAGGTCATGCCCGTCGAGGCGGCGAGGGCGTGGAAGAAGCGCTGGACGAGCCGCCCGCCGGTCTCCTCGAC
>JBDLIK010000058.1:0-11328 GCA_039714895.1 Myxococcota bacterium
GATCCTGTTCTGGGTGGCGGCCGTGCAACTTGGCCTGGTGGTCCTGGTGGGCGGGTTCGGCACCGGGGGAGGCGAGCGCGACGAGACCGAGGCCTGGCTCTCCTCGGGCCACGACGAGGCCACCCGCACCGAGAACGCGGCGAACGCGGGCTTCAGCTTCGCGGGAGGCCTGCTGGGGCTCTTCGACTTCCGCTACACGATGCGGCTCACCCAACGGATCAACCACCACTACCGCTCGAAGCTCTTCGGGCGCATCCAGACCCTGCCGATGACGGCTTTCGACGACGAGCGCATCGGCGATGCGGTCTACCGGGTGATGTACGACACCCCGAGCATCACCGAGGCCTGCTACCGCATCGCGCTGACGCCTCCCGGAGCTCTCATCGCCATCGCCATGGCCGTCGGGATCATCGCGCTCACCTTCGGCGACCACCCTGTCATCTACTGGACGGGCCTGGCCTTCGCTCCCGTCGCGCTCCTCGCCACCCTCCCCTTCGCGGGCATGCTGCGCCGGCGCCACGGCGAGGCGCGCAAGGCCGGGGCCACCACCACCGCCACCATCGAGGAGGGGATGACGAACATCCTGGCGGTGCAGAGCCTGGGAGGGCACGGCCGGGAGAAGCGGCGCTTCGATCGG
Organism: Myxococcota bacterium; assembly: GCA_039714895.1. GTDB lineage: Bacteria > Myxococcota_A > UBA9160 > UBA9160 > DASRUS01 > JBDLIK01. Next base: position 638 of record JBDLIK010000058.1, read on the forward strand.
GACAGCTGGACCTCCTTCGGGCGCTACCGCGGCGTGGTGCTGGCCGCCATGCTGGCCTTCCTGGCCGCCCTGGTGCCCGGAGTCGCGCTCGCGGCCACCAGCTTCCTCTACGTGACCGATCTCGTGATCGAGGAGCAGATCAGCGTGGGAGACTTCACGCTGCTGTTCACCTACTTCACGCAGATCCTGATCGCCTCGGTGGACCTGGGCGCGCTCTGGATCCGGCTCCAGGGCGCGGCCGCCGGGCTGAACCGGGTCTTCTTCCTGATGGACCTCCCCGGTGAGGCCGACTCCGCCGAGGGGCAGCAGATTTCCGGGGTGACGCGGGGGGTGTCCCTGGACCGAGTGTCCTACACCTATCCGGACGGCACCCAGGCCCTCCGGGACGTGAGCCTCGACGCGCCCGTCGGCCAGGTGACCGCCCTGGTGGGCCCGGCCGGCGCGGGCAAGAGCACCCTCGCGTATCTGATCCCACGCTTCCTATCCCCCCAACAGGGCCAGGTGCGCATCGACGGCATCGATGCCGAGACCCTCGACCGGCGCTCTCTGCGCTCCCAGGTGGCCTTCGTCTTCCAGGAGACGGCGCTGTTCGACGAGACGGTGCTGGAGAACATCCGACTGGGAAAGCCCGGAGCGTCTGAGACCGAGGTGCGCCGAGCGGCGCGGATGGCCGGGGCCGACGAGTTCATCGGGCGACTGCCCGATGGCTACCAGACCCGGCTGGGGCGTTCGGGAGGAAAGCTCTCGGTGGGTCAGAAGCAGCGGCTGGCCATCGCGCGGGCCCTGGTGCGGGAAGCCCCGATCCTCGTCCTCGACGAGCCCACCTCCGCACTCGATCACGAGACCGAGGGGCGGGTCGTGTCGGCCCTGCGGCAGGCGGCCGGGGAGCACGTGGTGCTGGTAATCGCCCATCGCCTCTCCACGGTCCGAGCCGCCGATCAGATCCTCTTCCTGGAGAGCGGACGCATCATCGAGCGGGGCAGCCACACGGAGCTGATGGCGCTGCCCGAGGGCGCCTACCGCCGCTACGTGGAGCTGCAGACCCGCGGCGCCGCGTAGCTGGGAGATCGGGTTTGCCCCTCGCTCCACGGCACGAAGAGTACCCATCGGCTAGGATGCCGCCATGCGCGCCGTCGGGATCATCCCCGCCCGCTTTTCTTCGACGCGCTTCCCGGGCAAGCCCCTTGCTCCCATTGCGGGGCGGCCCATGCTCCAGTGGGTCTTCGAAGGCGCGAAGGGCTCCAAGCGTCTGCGGGACGTCCTGGTCGCAACGGATGACGAGCGCATTGCAGAGGCTTGCCGCGGCTTCGGAGCCCAAGCGATCCTCACCTCCTCCGACCACCCCACCGGAACCGACCGCCTGGCGGAGGTGGCCCTGGGCCTCGACGACGAGGTGATCGTCAACATCCAGGGCGACGAGCCCCTCGTCCGGGGCGACATCGTCGACGCCGCCGTCGCAGCCCTCGAGGAAGATGCGGACGTTTCCATGGCGACGGTCGTGCACGCCGCCGAGCCCGGCGCAGCCGACGATCCGCATCGCGTGAAGGTCGTGCTGGATCGGCGGGGACGCGCACTCTACTTCTCGCGGAGCAGGATCCCCGCTCGTGGCCAAGCCGACGCCGAGCCCCGCTATTGGCAACACGTGGGGCTCTACGCCTATCGGCGCTCGTTTCTGCTGGAATTCGTGAAGCTCCCTCCCACACCGGCCGAACAGGCCGAGTCCCTGGAGCAGCTCCGGGCCCTGGAGCACGGTCACCCGATCCGCGCTGCGGTGGTGGAGGGCTGGACCAGCTTCGCGGTGGACGTCCCCGGGGACGTGGCGAGGGTGGAGGCAGAGCTGGCTCGGCAGGGCGCGTTGGCGCACGCTGGGGAGGGCAGACGGTGAGCGAGGCTCTCAACGCGGAGACCATCCGGGCCTGGGGCGAGCGCTACTCCAACTGGGGCCGCTTCGGGCCCGACGACGAGCGCGGAGCCCTCAACTTCATCACACCCGAGCGCATCCTCCACGCTTGCACGCTCCCCCGGCGGGGCCTCGTCGTCTCCTGCGCCCTGCCCTTCGATCAGAAGGGTCCCCAGACGGGGTTCGCCGGCCGCCACAACCCCATCCACGTGATGCTGGCCGACGCCGGCGACGCCCTCGCCGGGGCCCAGGACTTCCTGGCCGGTGGCTTCCGCTACGCGGACGACATGGTCATCATGCCTCTCCAATGCGGGACGCAGTGGGACGCCCTCGCCCACGTGTTCTACGACGGACGCATGTACAACGACCGCGACATCCGGCTGGTGACGAGCCAGGGCGCTCGCGCGAACTCCATCGACCGGATCAAGGATGGGGTGGTGGCCCGCGGCGTGCTCCTCGATCTGCCCCGCTTCCGCGATCTCTCCTGGTTGGACGATGGCATGGCCATTCTGCCCGACGAGCTCGATGCCTGCGCCGAGTCCGAGGGCGTGACGGTGGAGTCGGGCGATGTCGTCCTGGTCCGCACCGGGATGATGACCCGCTGCCTCGAAGAGAAGTCCTGGAAGGGCTACTGCGGCGGTCCGGCCCCCGGGCTCTCGGTGCACTGCGCGCGTTGGCTCTACGAGCGCGAGGTGGCCGCGGTGGCCACGGACACCTGGGGCCTGGAGGTGCTGCCCAACGAGACGCCGGACTGCTTCCAGCCCCTTCATATGATCTCGCTGCGCAACACGGGAGTGCTCTTCGGGGAGATCTTCCACCTCGACTCCCTCGCCGCGGCCTGCGCCGACGACGGCAACTACGCCTTCCTCTTCTCCGCCCCTCCCCTACCGATCACAGGCGCCGTGGGTTCCCCGATCAATCCGCTTGCCATCAAGTGAAGCCGCGAGCCGGGGCGGAGGAGGAGGCCCGCCCGGCCTGGGGAAGCCTCGCCTGGCTGGCGCTGCTCTTCGCGCTCTCGGGGGCCGCCGCCCTGATCATCGAGATCGTCTGGCAGCGCTGGTTCCGGCTGCTGCTCGGCGCCACGGCTCCGGCGACCTCGGCCACTCTGGTCGCCTTCTTCGCCGGTCAGGCCGTGGGGGCCGTAGCGGGTGCTCGCCTGGCCGCCCGCCGGCGCGATCCGCTGCGGCTCTACGGATGGGTGGAGCTCGCAGCGGCGGCGTGCGCCGCCGCGGTTCCCCTGCTGCTGGGAGCCGGTGAGGTCCTACTGCGAGGAGCCTACGACGGCCTGCTGCAGACGCCCGCCGCCCTGGTCACCGTGCGCTTCGCCCTGGCGCTCGGCGTGAGCCTGCCCGCCTCGCTGGCCTTCGGCGCCAGCTTTCCGGCGGTGGTGGCCGCAGCCATGCCCGACTCGCGGCGGCTCGGTTCCCGCGGTGCGGCCCTCTACGCGGCGAACCTGCTCGGCGCCGTGCTCGGTGCGCTGCTCGGTTCCTTCGTGCTCCCCGAGTGGCTGGGCGTCCCGGTCACCTACGCGCTGGCCCTCGCTCTCTCGGCCAGCGCTGGCGTGGGTGCGCTGCTGGCGAGCCGCGCGGGCCTCGGCGTTCGGAGCGAGGCCTCGGGGCTGGGCTCGCGAGACCGACCCGTCCAGCGCGGCGCACTGGCGGTCGGCCCTCGGAGGCTCCTCGCCTTCGCGATCCTCTCCGGGTTCGGCGCCTTCGCGCTGCAGGTGCTCCTGGTACACGCGTTCGGACTGGTCCTCAACCAGTCCGTCTACGCCTTCGGCCTGGTCCTCGTGCTCGTACTCGTCTCTCTGGCGCTGGGCGCGGGGGGCGCTGCCGTCCTCGATCACGGAGGGCGGACCGACCCGCGACCCGCCCTCGCCTTCGCGCTGACCGGCGCTGCCCTCGCCATCGCCGCGGTTCCGTTCCTGCTGGTGGAAGCGACGTCGGGCCTCGAGTACGTGGGGACCGACGCGGCCTTCCCGGCCTACCTCCTCGCCGCCCTGAGGGTGGCCGGCCCCTGCGCGGCTCCTGCGCTGTTGGCGGCCGGCTTCGTCTTCCCGCTCACGCTGGCCCTCGCCGGCCGCACGACGCAGCGCTCAGCGGCCCGGGCGGCAGGGAGCCTGCTGGCGGCGAACACCGCCGGAGCCCTGGCGGGTGCGCTGGTCGCCCCCTTCCTGCTGCTGCCCTGGCTCGGGCCCTGGCTGCCCTTCCTGGCGTTGGCGGCCCTGTACGCCGGGGGCGCGCTGCTGGTGCCCCTGCCCGGACCCCGCTGGCGTCTCCGGCGGGACATCGTGCTGGGCCTCGGGTGGCTCCTGGTGCTGGCGAGGGCGAACCCGATCTCGCTGCCCGTCGTCGGGGTCCCCGGAGAGGAGCTCCTCCATCTCGAGCACAGCGCCGCCGGCACGGTGGCGGTGGCGCTTCGCGAAGGGGAGCGCCTGCTCCAGGTCGACAACCACTACTCCCTGGGAGGAACCGGCGAGCGCGCCCGCGCGGAACGTCAGGGCCACCTTCCCCTGCTGCTCGTGCCCCGCGCGCGTCGGGTCGCCTACCTGGGCTCCGCCACCGGGATCAGCGCCGGCGCCGCTACCCAGCACCCCGTGGAACGGATCGTGACCGTCGAGCTCGTCCCCGGCGTCGCCGAGGCCGCACGCCGCTTCTTCCGGGATGCCAACCAGGATGTGCTGGAAGACCCGAGAACCGAGGTGGTGGTCGACGACGCTCGAAACTTCCTTCGCCTCACGAGCGAGCACTTCGACGTGATCGTCTCGGATCTCTTCGTGCCCTGGCGCGCGGGCACGGGCTCGCTGTACACCGTCGAGCACTTCGCTGCGGCGCGCGACCGCCTGACGCGGGGAGGTGTCTTCTGCCAGTGGCTTGCGCTGTACCAGCTTTCGGAGCGCGAGTTTCGCACCCTCGCGGCGAGCTTCCTCGACGTGTTCCCCGAGACCTCGGTCTTCCGGGGGGACTTCTATGGACGCTTCCCCATCGTCGCCCTCTGCGGCTGGCGCGACGGGCCGCCGGCGCCAGAGGCCGTGCACGCGGCGGTCCGGCGGCTGCGAGCGCGCGGCGATCCCGATCGCTGGCTCACGGATCCCGTCGCTCCGTGGCCCCTCTACGTCGGCCGGCTCGACGCACTGCGCGCGACCCTCGAGGAGGTGCCGAGACAGAGCGACGGCCGCCCGGTCCTCGAGTTCTGGAGCGGCCGGGGCTCCGGGGGAGGCGCCGGCAGTCGAGGCGACGCCCTGGTGGGGCTGGCCTGGGCTCGTGTCGCCGAGACGCTGCGCAGAGCCGACGACCCCATGCGACTGGCACTCCCCCCGGAGGCGCGAGGGGCGATGGACGGCGGCGCCGCCCTCCAGGCGGCCGGGGCCTTCTACAGCGCAGGACGGGAAGAGGAAGCCGGCCAGGCGCTGGCGGCCGCCGCCGGGCTGCTGCCCCGGCGACTGCTGGCGGACGCCCCGGCGGACCCGACGGCCGCCGAGGTGTGGACCGACTGAGCGCTCGAGCGCGGAATACTAGCCCAACTTCGCCAGTTGGATCCCCACCGCAGGAAAGTTCGGGGCCTGCGGGCGCGTAAGTATTTGGATTCGCGTGCGGCGGGTTTCTGGATCCGCGTGTAGTGCCGACCAAGTTGCTTGCGGGCAGGAGCTGAGGCTGCGACACCTTCGTTCCGGGGGGTGAGCGGCCGTGTACCTGCGGCACTCGGTGCGACGCAAGGACGGCAAGCGGCACGTCTACTGGCGCCTGGTCCGCTCGGTGCGTCGCAACGGCAAGGTCGTGCAGGAGACTGTGGCGCAGCTCGGGGAGCTGGACGCCGAGGGCCGCGCCAAGGCGAAGGCGCTGGCGCGCCAGATCACGGGGCGTGGGGATCAGCGAGAGCTGTTTGAAGCGCCGGATGCGGGCGACGCGCCGGTGCCGGTGCGGTTGGAGCGGCTTCGCCTGGAGCGCGGTCGGGCCTTCGGGGACGTCTGGTTGGGGTGGACGCTGTGGCGGGCGCTGCAGCTCGACACCCTGTGCGACGAGATCCTGGAGACGGGCCGGGAAGCCGTGTCGTGGGCGCAGATGGCGTCGATCCTGGTGATCGCGCGCCTGTGCGAGCCCTCGAGCGAGCTGCACATCGCGGAGGACTGGTATCGGCGTACGGCGATGGAAGACCTGCTCGGAGTGCCCGTGGAGCGGATCAACGAGAATCGTCTCTACCGAGCGCTCGATCGGCTGTTGCCGCACAAGCAGGCGATCGAGCAGCACCTGGTGAAGCGGCTGGGCGAGCTCTTCGACCTCTCCTACGACCTGCTGCTCTACGACGTGACGAGCACGTACTTCGAGGGGCTGGCCGCGCACAATCCTCTGGCGCAGCGCGGTCACAGCCGCGATCACCGGCCCGACTGCAAGCAGGTGTGCATCGCGCTGGTGGTGACCCGCGAGGGGATGCCGCTGGGCTACGAGGTCTTCCCGGGCAACCGGGTGGACGTGACCACGGTCGAGGAGATCGTGGAGGCGATGGAGGCGCGCTACGGCATCGCGAACCGGGTCTGGGTGATGGACCGGGGGATGTCGAGCGCGGAGAACGTGGCATGGCTGCAGGAGACCAAGCGCCGCTACCTGATCGGAACGCCCAAGGGCGAGCTGCGGAAGTGGAGCCGCGAGCTGGCGGACGCGAAGGACTGGCGAACGGTGCGCGAGGGCGTCGAGGCCAAGCTGTGCGCAGGGCCCGACGGCCAGGAGACCTTCCTGCTGTGCCGCTCGGCGGATCGCCGTGAGAAGGAGCGGGCGATGCACGCGCGCTTCAGCCGGCGCATCGAGGCGCGCCTCGCGAGCCTCGGCCGGCGTCTGGAGCGCTCCCGCCAGCGGCTGGACCGGGAGGCCATCGGCCGCCAGATCGGCCGGATCCTGGGCCAGAACAGCCGTGCCGCCGGGCGCTACCAGATCCGGGTCGTGGACGACCCCGACCGCGCCTCGGGCCTGCGCCTGGCGTGGTCGGCGAAGCCCGAGTGGGACGACTGGGCACAGCTCAGCGAGGGCACCTACATCCTCCGCACCAACGTGCACGAGTGGAGCGAAGAAGAGCTGTGGCGCACCTACATCCAGCTCACCGAGGCCGAGGCGGCCTTCCGCATCCACAAGACGGACCTCTCGATCCGCCCGATCTGGCACCAGAAGGCCGAGCGCGTCCAAGCCCACATCCTGGTCTGCTTCCTGGCCTACGTGCTGTGGAAGACGCTCGAGCAGTGGCAGCAGCGGGCGGGGCTGGGCAACAGCCCGCGCACGATCCTGGAGGAGCTGGCCCGCATCCAGAGCACCGACGTGGTGCTGCCCCTGGCGGACGGCTCGCGCCGCGAGCTGCGGATCCGCTGCGTCGTGCGGCCGGACCCGGCCCAGGCACTGCTGCTCGACCGCCTCGGCCTGCGGCTGCCCGAACGCCTCCGCGTCCCCTCACACGTCGACGAAATGTAGTGCCGACCGAAGAGGCTAAGTGCCCGGAATGCCAAGATTACGACCCTTCAACTGGCGAAGTTGGGCTAGGTCTGCCGGAGATGCGTCCGGATCGCCTTCCGGTAGGCCTCCGCCTCCGTCAGATCCGGGCGCCGGGCGCGCTCGATCTCGAGCAGCCGCTCCACCCGCACGCGATCTCCGTTACAGACCCGCAGCAGGTACTCCCGGTCCTCCTTCGGCGCGCGGCCCGCGCGCAGGGCCACAACGGGAAGCCGCTGGCGCAGCCGACGTCCCGCCGCCGTCGACGCCAGCATCGCGCCGAGCACCAGCAGCCCCACGAGTACGACCAGCCAGTCGGGCATGGCTTCGGACCGTTCGGAGTCGATGAATGGGAGAGGTCGAACGAGGTGCCATGCGGGTGGGAAATAGGCGACCGCGCGCGGAGCCTGAAGCCACCCGGACGGGGAATCGGCGCCCCCAGACCTTCCAGGACCGCCAGCGACTCGCCGGCCCCGCGCGCGGTACGATCCTCACCCCCCGTGAAGATCATCCCAAAGGTGCCGGAGCCAGTGGGCCCTCGCTGTGTTGCCGATCACAGAGCAAGAAAATCCCCGAGAGCAGGCCCGTGGGCCCTGTAGCGGCTACGGCATCCGCGCTCCCGGGGCGGTGGCGCTGAGACTGCGTCCCCTTGCCACACCGAGACGTCAAAACAGCGATTCGATGCGGCTCCTAGGAGGCCGCCACCTCACTCGCCGTAGTGTTGGGTTGGTCCACTGATCACCTCCGTCTCGGCGTGGGGAACACCTGGCAAGGCTCAGACCCCGCCCTTTCCCCAGGGTGCAGGCGGTCGCCGATCCCGCCGCCCCGGGTCGCCCTGCGCATCCGGGTCGCCTGTCGGCCCGGACCGAGGACTCGGGAAGGAGTGATCTCCCCTGGTTGCCTCAACTTATCGGAGGCTGGAGGCTCCGGCTAGAGGTCCCTGCGGGGGCCCCGGCTCGCTAGAATCCAGCTCCCATGGAGGCTTCCGACCCCGACGAGACCGCAACCCTGCTCGTCTGCTGTCCCGACCAGCGGGGCATCGTGGCAGCCCTGGCCCAGGTCCTCTATGGGCACGGTGCCAACATCCTCGACGCCGACCAGCACACGGATCCGGTGGCGGGCCAGTTCTTCCAGCGCATCCGCTTCGACCTTCGTGAGATTCGTACCGACCGGCTCACCCTGGAGCGGGCGATCGAGGAGGTGACCGGACGCTTCTCGATGAGCTCGCGGCTCGCCTACTCGCGCGGGCGCAAGCGAATGGCGATCTTCGTCTCCCGCTACGATCACTGCCTCTACGACCTGCTGCTGCGACACCGCGCGGGTGAGCTTCCTTGCGAGATTCCGGTGATCGTGAGCAACCACCGCGATCTCGAACCGGTGGCGAAGCAGTTTGGCATCGCGTACCACGTCTTCCCCAAGAGGCCGGAGACCAAGCAATCGCAGGAGGACGGAGAGCTCGAGCTCATCGGTCGCCAGGACATCGACCTGGTCGTGATGGCTCGCTACATGCAGATCCTGAGTGCGCGCTTCGTCGACCAGCTTCCCAACCGGATCATCAACATCCATCACTCCTTCCTGCCCGCGTTCGTCGGCGGGCGTCCCTACCACCAGGCCTACGAGCGAGGCGTCAAGCTGATCGGGGCGACGGCCCACTACGCGACCACCGACCTCGACGAAGGGCCGATCATCGAGCAGGATGTGATCCGCGCCTCCCACCGGGACTTGGTGGCAGATCTCGTGCGCAAGGGGCGCGACCTGGAGCGCACGGTGCTGGCTCGCGCCGTCCGCGCCCACCTGGCGGACCGGGTTCTCGTCTACGGCAACAAGACCGTAGTGTTCGACTAGGAGTGTTGTGGTCCCTCGCCTCCTGCTGATCGGCATCATCGGCGCCATCGCCTTGGCCAGCTGGCTCGCCACCTGGGGGCTGTGGCGATACGAGGCCGCGGTGCGCGACCTCGGCCCCATCGAGACCCGGCAGTTCGAGTCCCCCACCCTGGTGCTGCTGGGCACCGGGGGAGCCTTCGAGAACCCATCGCGGCTCGGACCCGCGCTGGCCGTGGGGGTGGACTCCACGGTGCTCCTGGTGGATGCCGGCCGCGCCGTGGCCGAGACCCTGCGCAGTTCGGGCATCGCTCTCTCCCAACCCTCGGCCGTGTATCTCACCAGCCTGCTGCCCGAGAACACCGTGGGCCTCGACGATCTCCTCACCACGGGCTGGCGCGCCGGGCGGAGCCGACCGCTGCGGCTGGTGGGGCCCCCGGGCACCCGGGCCCTCGCGCGCTCCTTGGAAGCGGCGCTGGCGGCTGCCCTCGAGCCGCTGGCGATCCAATACGGCCTTCCGCTGATGGGAGCCCGTTTCGAGGTCGAGGAGATCGACGGTCCCTGGTCGGGGAGCGAGGACACCGTGACGGTCCGAGCACTGCCACTGGCCGGCGGGCCGCTCCCGTCCTTCGGCTTCCGCTTCGAGACCGGCGGACGCTCGCTCGTGGTGGGGGGCACGGACCGCGACCCGGAATCGCTCGCCGAGCTGGCCGGTGGGGCGGACACCCTGGTCCACGGCGCGGTATTCGGAGACTCGGTGCGCGCGGCGATCGAGGCAGGGGCAGCGGATGCCGAGCGCCTCGAGCACGAGGCTGGACTCCAGCTCTCCCTGCGCGAGGCGGCCCGCACGGCAGAGCGCGCGGGGGTGGCTCGCCTGGTGCTGGTACGACTGCGCCCACCGCCGCTCTTCGACTTCCAGTTCGAGCGGGTCGCGGGGGAGAGCTTCGAGGGGCGGGTGGTGGTGGCCCGGGACGGCGACGAGCTCACACTCTGATCCCGGGACCCTCGAAGTCTTCCCGGGGCAGCAAGGGCGGCCCGAATCCCGGAGGCAGCGGTCGATCGTCCTCGGATCGCGCACCGGTGAAGCGCTGGCGCTGCTCGTGGAAGTAGCGTTCTCCCGGCTGCAGCAGGATCGCCTCGTCGATGGCTGACAGCGCGTCCGCCTGGCGTCCCGCCCGGAAGAGGACCTCGGCGAGGGTGTCCAGGATGTTGGCGTCCCGACGGTCGGAGAGGTTCACGGCCCGCTCGGCGAGGCGCAGGGCGACCTCGAGGTGCGGCTGTGAGGGCGCCTCGGAGATGGCGATCATCCAGGCCGTGTCGTTGAGCACTCCCGGCGGCGCCCCCGCGAGCTGCAGCAGGCGTTCTCCCCGGCGTGCCAGCAGCCGGTCCGCTCCGCCCGCCAGCTCCAGGCCAGCAGCCGTGAGCGAGGCCGAGAGCAGCACCACCAGCGCGGCATCCGCCAACCGCAGCCAGCGCGGAGCCGGGCCGGTCAGCACCGA
>JBDLIK010000059.1:0-11303 GCA_039714895.1 Myxococcota bacterium
ATGGCCAGCTTGTTGAGGGACACCAGATACTTGCCGCGCGGCTTCACGGTATCGCCGTGCATCGTCATCAGGTGCCCGATGTTGTAGTGGATCGGGAGCCGATCCAGCAGCGTGCCATTGATGTAGTCCCAGCGGGCCGCCATCGAGTCCACGTAGAGCGAGGTGTAGGCGATGCCCTTCTTCGCGTCGAACTGGGTGTGTAGCGGGCCGAGGCCCAGGGGCACCTGGGTGTGCAGCGCCGTCTTCAGGTCGATGATGGGCAGCCCGTACGGATCCTTGCCCGCGAAGTTCTTGGCGTCGATGGCCGCCTTGATCTTCTTCCAGCTGTACACGTAGGTGTGGCTGTCGAGCTTGCCGGAGATGACGATGTAGTCACCGTCGGGCGTCACGTCCACGCCATGGGGGCTCTTGGGCTCAGGGATCAGGAAGACCAGGCCTTCCTTGATCGCCGTGTCCATCATGATGACCCTGTGGCCGTTGATCCTCTTGACCTTGCCCGCCGCCGCCAGCTGCGCCGCCTTCTTCCAGTTGACGACGTGCAGGTAGTCGGTGTCCTTGGCGGAGCAGCCGGCCTCGAACGGAGGGCGGCCGCGCTCGATCCCGCCCACGTAGCGTTCGGAGCAGAACGAGTTGGTGAACGACCAGCCCGAGCTCGCCAGCTTGCCGAAGTCCGACAGATCCTGGCTGTACGGGGGGAGCTCGAGGGAGAACGAGTTCTCCGGCTCCAGCCGTCCCGCCGCGCGGTCGAACTTCCAGTAGGTGACGCCACCGCGGTAGTCGTCGTTGAAGCGCTCGAGGGGGGAGTACTCTCCGCCCAGGGGCGCCGGGTACTGGGCCGCCTCCATCACGTACTCGGTGTTCTCGCTGACGAAGGCACCGCCGTGCTGACTCTGGAAGATCGGGTTCACCACGATCTGCTTGGTCTCGAAGTCGTGCAGGTCGATCACGGCGAGGCGCGGGTTGGCCTTGTCGTTGATGAACAGGTACTGGCCGTCGTAGTCGCCGGCCGTCTCCGAGAGGGCCGGATGGTGGGTGTCGCCCCAGGTGATGTCCCTGCCGTTGATGCGGCCCTGGTCGAGCACCGCCTTCGACTCCTCCTCGAACCCGTAGCCCTGCCAGGGCTCCGGGGTGAAGACGGCGATGTACTTGAGGATCCGCATGGACGGGACGCCGTAGACGATGACGTGGCCACTCTGCCCGCCGGAGGCGAAGACGATGAACTCTTCCCGCTTGCCGGTCGGCACGTAGGTCTTGGCCGCGGCCAACACGTCCTGCTGGGTCAGACCCCGCCGTTTGAGCACCTGCTGCAGGGTCTCGGCGGACGCCAACGACGCTGCCAGGAGCAGCCCTGCGGCGGCAGCGCAGACGGCCAAGCCGCTCCCGAGGCGAGTGGCGACGGTTCGAGTGGGGGTCATGTGGGCCTCCTTCATCCAGATCACTCCAGACAGCGAATCCGATGTACCCGCCGGTCACTGCAAGGGAAGTGCCGCAGGAGGCCGCGACACTAGGGAAATCCCAACCCGAGAGAAACCCACGGATCGACGGCGAAAATCGTTCCGGTGCGGGCTTGGACCCGCGAGGCCGATTCCCCCCACCCTGCGCCGGAACCGCGCATCCCTGCCGAAGGCGAGGCCAAATGCCACGTCCGGCCACCAATCCGCCTCATCTTGGTCAGCGGATGGCGCCGACGTCCGGGAGCCCGGCCGCCCCGAGTGCCTCGCGCGAGCGCCCGCGTCGTCGCGCGAGTGCGACGACGTCCTCGAGGATGAGGTAGCTGGCGGGCACGAGGAGCAGCGTGATCAAGGTGGCGAAGATCACGCCGAACCCGAGCGAGATGCCCATGGGAATCAGCATCTGCGCCTGCACGCTCTTCTCGAGCAGCAGCGGGGTGAGACCCGCGAAGGTGGTGAGCGAGGTGAGCAGGATGGCACGGAAGCGGGCGGTGCCGGCCGCAACCAGCGCCTCGCGCAGGTCGGCCCCCGCGCGGCGACAGCGGTTCACGTAGTCGACGAGCACGAGGCTGTCGTTCACCACCACGCCCGAGAGCGCGACCACGCCGACCAGCGAGAACATGCTGAAGTCGTGGCCCATGATCAGATGGCCCCAGACGGCGCCGATGAGGCCGAAGGGAATTGCGGTCATGACGATCAGGGGCTGGGTGTAGGAGCGCAGAGGCACCGCTAGCAGGGCGAAGATCACGAACAGGGCCAGCAGCCAGCCGCGGCCGAGGCTGGCCAGGAACTCGCGCTGCTCCCGCTGCTCGCCCTCGAAGGACACCCTCACGTCGGGGTAGAGGGCCAGCAGCTCGGGCAGCGCCTCCCGCCGCAGGTCGGCGAGGATCTCGTTGGCATTGCCCGTCTGGCTGTCGATCTCTGCGGTGACGGTCACCACCCTGCGCTGATCGACACGCTGCACCTTGGCGAAGCCCTCGCCGAGAGTGCCGCGCGCCACCAGGGAGAAGGGGACGGCGGAGCCGTCCGCGGTGCGGATGTGCATGCGTTCGAGATCCCCCAGCGAGCGGCGGTCCTGGGCCGGGAAGCGCACCATCACGCGCACGTCGTCCCGACCCCGCTGGACGCGCTGGATCTCCTGCCCGTAGAAGGCCTGTCGCACCTGGCGCCCGAGGTCCCGGGCGGAGAGTCCCAGTGCCTCGGCCTGAGGCAGGATCTCCAGCTCGAGCTCCTGGCGGCCGCTGCGGAAGCTGTCCGAGATGTCGACCACACCGGGGTAGAGGGCGACGCGTCGCTCGAGCAGCTCCGCGGCGCCCCGCAACCGCTCGAGCGAGGGTCCGCTGATCTCCAGGTGCAGCGAGGCGCCGGCCGACATCAGGGTCGAGCTGAACGCCAGCTCCTCGGCCCCCACGATCTGACCGGTCTGTTCGCGCCAGCGCGTCTCTAGCTCCTCGACGTTCACCCTGCGCCGCTTCGCGGGGGTCACCTCGAGCTGGACCTCCCCCAGGTGCGAGCCCGTCGCCATGGCGTTGGCGAAGGCGGACGGCCCGGTGGCCTGCTTGATTCTGTACGGCTGCTGACCGACGGTGGTGAGAACGTGTGCGAAGACGGGTCTGCCATCGTCGACGAGCTCTTCGGCCTCGACGTCCCGGGCGACGGCCTCCGCAGCAGCGGCCAGCTGGTCGACGGCGGCAGTGGTCACCTCGTGGGGCGTGCCCTGCGGCATGGTCACGTAGGCAACGGTGACGTGGCCCTCGATGTCGGGCTGGAAGACGAGCTTGAGCCAGCCGCCACCGAGCACGCCCAGCGTGAGGAGCATCGCCGTCGTCCCGAGCGCCGCTGTGAGGTAGCGCCACTCGAGGGCGCGTTCGAGCGTCGGGCGGTACGACTCCAGGGTGAAGCGCCGCAAGCGATCCGCCACCCGGTCCTGGAAGCGTCGCCAGGCGGCCGACACAAGCGTGCCGGGCGCCTGCTCGAGCGCGCCGTGGTGCCCCAGGTGTGCGGGCAGCACGAAGAGGGACTCGACCAGCGAGAAGAGCAGGCACACGCACACCACCAGCGGCACCACGCGCGCGATGCGGCCCATGGGCCCTGGGATCCAGAGCATGGGCGCGAAGGCCGCCACGGTGGTGAGCACGCCGAAGATCACGGGCGTCGCGATCCCCTGCGCTCCGGCGATGGCCCCCTGGAGCGGCCCCTTTCCCCGCGCCTGCTCCGTGTGCGTGTTCTCGCCTACGATGATGGCGTCGTCGACCACGATCCCCAGCACCACGATGAAGGCCATCAGCGAGATCAGGTTGATGGAGACCCCCAGCGGCGGGAGCAGCCACAGTGCACCCAGGAAGGAGATGGGGATGCCCAGGGTCACCCACAGCGCCAGGCGCAGGCGCAGGAAGAGCGCCAGCACGAGCAGTACGAGAACGAAGCCCCCCCGCGCGTTGCGGAGCAGCGTGTCGAGGCGCTCCCGCAGCATGCGTGCGTCGTCCTGGGCGACGGTGTAGGAGACGCCCGCCGGCAGCCGCTGGCCCGCCTCGGCGACGTACTCCGCGATGCTGCGGGAGATCTCCAGGGCGCTCTGCTCGCCTACGCGGTAGACCTGGAGCAGGACGGCCGGCTCGCCGTCGAAGCGCGCCACCCGCTCGGTCTCCTCGAAGCCGTCGACGACGTTCGCCACCTCTCCCAGCGTGAGACGGGTTCCGTCCGGCCGGGAGAGCAGTACCAGGCTCTCGAAGTCGGTACCGTCGTACGCCTGGCTCTTGGTGCGCAGCAGGATCTCACCCGCCGTCGTCTTGAGCGATCCCCCGGGCAGGTCGAGCGACGAACGCTGCACCGCGCGGGCCACGTCGTCGAAGGCGATTCCGTAGCGCCAGAGCGCTTCTTCGGAGACCTCGATGGAGATCTCGTAGGGCCGCGCCGCCACCAGCTCCACGTCGGTGATCCCGGGCAGCGCGAGGATCTCGTCGCGCGCCTGCTCGCCCAGGCGCTTCAACGTCCACTCGTCCACATCGCCCGAGATCGCCACATCCAGGACCTGGAAGCGGACCTCCGCCTGGCGGATGACCGGAGGCTCGGCGTCCTCTGGAAAGGTGGTGATGCCGTCGACGCGCATGCGGATCTCGTCCACCCTGCGGCGTACGTCCTCGCCCGCCAGCAGCTCGACCGCGACGCTTCCATGCCCCTCCGAAGCCGTGGAGCGCACCCACTTGATGCCCTGCAGCCCCTGCAGCTCCTCCTCGACGCGGACGCAGATCGCCTCCTCGACCTCTCTGGGCGCCGCGCCGGGGTAGGCGATACCGATGGTCACCACCGGCAGGTCGATCTCGGGGAAGATCTCCTGCCGGATGCCGGGCACGGTGAAGAGCCCGCCCAGCACCAGGAGGGCCATCAGCAGGTTGGCGGCGACATGGTTCTCGGCGAACCAGGCGATGGCCCGGTTCACGACGCGCGCCGCAGGGCGCGACGATCGTCACCGGCCAGTGCCGGCCGCTCGAGCGCCTTCACCATCATGCCCTCGACGGTGACGGCCAGGGGCATGACGCAGACGCGCTCGCCTGGCTCGATCCCGGACCGGATCAGCACGGTCTCGCGCTCGCGTCTCAGCACCTGCACGGGTCGCAGCCGCAGCCGCTCCTCGTCGTCGACGATCACGACCTGATCTCCGCCACGCAGGGCGGCGCGCGGAAGCTCGATCACGCCTTCGACGAGACGCCCCTCGATCTCGGCGTTGACGAAGAGACCCACCTCGAGCGGAGGTCGGTTCGGATCCTCTCCCCGGCCGTAGGGGTCTTCGACGCGGGCCACCGCGTGGATCATGCGGGTGCGCGGGTCGAGCTCAGCCTCGGTCCGCACGATGCGGCCGCTCCAGCTGTACTCGCGACCGGCGAAGCGTGCACTGAGCCTCACCGCCGGGCCGTCGCTGTCGTCGTCCGTCCCGCGATAGCGCGTCGGCAGATCCACGAAGGCCGCCTCGCCATCGGGGAGTGGCAGGCGCACCTCGGCGTAGTCGACAGCGTAGATCTTTGCCACCGCCGCGCCGCGCCCCACGAACTGCCCGACGTCGACGCGCTTCTCTCGGACACGCCCGTCGAAGGACGCGACCACCTCGGTGCGCTCCAGGTCGCGCCGCGCCTGGGTGACCGCGGCCTGCGCCTCTCGCCGCGCCGCGGCGGCGACCCGCTGCCGGCTGCTCGCCTCGTCCAGCACCGCCAGGCTCGTCACCCCGTGGTCGGCGAGCGTCCGCTTGCGTGCGAGGCTCGCGCGGGCCAGCGCCAGCTCGCTCTCCGCACGCTCGAGGGCGGCCCGAGCACGCTCGAGGCCCAGCTCGTAGTCGATCGGGTCGATGCGCAGCAGCGGCTCGCCTGCCGCCAGGAAGCCGCCCGGCGCCAGCGCCGGTGACACCCACGTGATGCGCCCGGCCACCTCCGCCACCAGCTCGCTCTCGGTGCGCGGGACCACGCTGCCCCGCGCCTCGATCCGAAGCTGCACGCTCTGCGAGCGGGCGGTGATCACGGGGACCAGCGGGATCACGGGTTCTGGCTTCCGGGTGGCGACGCTGGGGCGAATGGCCACGATGCTCAGGGCGCCGAGCAGGCCGAACAGCAGCACGCCGAGGGGCAGGGTGACCTTCGGGTCGAGCTTCATCCCGCGCCCCCCTCTGCGGGGCGCGCGGGGAGGCACACCGGCAGGTCCAGGGCAGGGGCCCGCAGGCCCGCCGCCAGGAAGGTGATGACCTGCGCAACCTTCGTCCCGTTTCCGAGCGCGTGGGGCGGGTGCCCTGGGATGGTGTCGAGATCGAAGTTGCCGGAGAAGAGGTAGGACAGCACGCCGAGGCCGAACCGGAAACGATCGGAGACGAGCTCCTGGGGGAGCTCGGGGAGAGCGCGCTGGAGCGCCTCCACGAAGCGCTGGCCGACGGCGCCGAAGTGTCGTCGGACCAGCTCCTCGACCACCCCCGGAGGTTGCGCCTCGATGCGAGCGATCAAGCGGGCCAGCGGGACCCGTCGAGTGGACAGCTGCTCCAAGCTGCGCACCCCGGGCGCCAGGAAGGCGGTCAGGATCTCTTCGACCTCCGGCGCCCGCGTTCCCGCCCCTTCCTCGAGCACCTCGAGCTCGCGGAGGCGCTGCTCGTTCACGGGGCGGGCGCGGCGTTCGACCACCGCGTCGAGCAGGCGCTCCTTGGAGCCGAAGTGGTAGTGGACCGCCGCCAGGTTCACTCCGGCCTCGGCGGTGAGCGCGCGCAGCGGGGTGCCCGAGATCCCCTGCTCTGCGAACAGCCGCTCGGCGGCGTCGAGGATGCGCTCGCGCGTGCTCCGGGGCGCCACCTCTCCGCCTCTCGTGCCCACAGCGATCCGGTGGGACGGCCGATTGAAACGTCCGTTTGGATGGCTTCGGCGCGTCCGAGCCGAGGCTTTAGCCCGGGCGGCGGCCCCCAGGGGAATCATCCCATCGGACCCCGGTCGTCCTCCACAGCCCGAAGCCACCATCGAGCGCCAGGTGTGGGATGATGTCGCTTCTCGAAGCTGAGGCAGCAGGGCGGGAGAGCAGATGCAGCCGGATGGACTCCGCAAGACCTTTCATCAGATCGACAAGATCCGTTATCGCCCTGCGTTGCTGCAGAAGATCGCGCGCGGCTACTTCCGCACCCTGGTGCTGCGCAAGCCCACGCTACGGATCGTCGAGTTCTCGATCAATCACGCCTGCCAGTCCACCTGCGGCTACTGCTACGCCGCCAAGTTCCGCCGGCCGGGCGAGCAGATGCTCGAAGTCGACGAGATTCGCGACATCTGGCAGCAGTCGTCGAAGATGGGCGCGATCGGCAGTCTGATCCTTGGCGGCGAGCCGACCCTTCACCCCAGGTTCCTCGACATCGTGGTGGCGCTAGAGCCGAAGAAGAACATCGTCACCGTCGCGACGAACTGCATCACGCTGACCGAGGAGATGATCATCGAGCTGAAACGCCTCGGCGTCTTCGTGCTCTACGTCAGCATCAACTCCACCGACCCCAAGACCAACGACATCGTTCGCGGCTACAAGGGGCACCACGAGCACGTGATGCGCGTGATCGACTCGTGCAAGCGCCACGGCATCGACGTCGTGCTGCCCATCACGACGTCGAGGGAGCTGCTGCCCGAGACCATCCAGCTGCTCGACTTCGCGAGGCAGCACGGGTTGACCGCCAGCATGGGCCTGCTCGCGCCGACAGGCCGCCAGGAGGGTCGGAAGGAGGAGCTCTTCGACGAGAGCTTCTGGGCGCAGCTCCGCGAGCTCTACCACGACAACCCGGGCCTGCGCGGCGACTGGGATACGAACTTCACCCTGAAGGTGGGCTGCCCGGCGGGCTACGAGAAAATCCACGTGAGCCCTTACGGCCACGTGACCGGCTGCGCGATCCAACCCATGTCCTTTGGCAGCCTGCGCGAGGAGCGGCTCGAGGACGTCGTGGCTCGGATGCGCGAGTTCAAACACTTCAAGAAGCGTTCGAAGCACTGCATCGTCGCCCTCGACGAGGAGTTCATCGGCGACTACGTCGACCCCTCCATCGACGAGCCCTCCACCCCCTATCCGATCGAGAACAACCCCTGCTACGCCGAGGAATGTGAAGGGTGCGGAGCGGGGTCGCGCTCGACGTAGGGGGCAAGCTCCGTGTGCGGGCGTGGTCCGCAGCCATCAGGCCGGGAGGGCGGCGTCCTTCTGCAGCAGGGCCATCTGGGCCAACATGTCGCGAAACTTGCTGCGCTCGATGCGCTCTTCGAAGCCGGCGCGGCGCAGCCGCTGGAAGTACTCCTCCACCTGCTTGATCTGGAGCGCGCCCACGATCTCGATTCCCTTCTTGATCTGCTCGGGCTTCGTACCCTTGCCGGCCAGGACGATCATCGCCTCGAAGAGTGCAGAGTCGAACTGGTTGAGGGTGAAGTTCTCGGCCTCGTCGAGGGCCATGTGGAGCTGCTCCTTGCGCTCCGGCGTGTTGTCGATGATCCAGCGGAGGTGCTGGAGACCATAGGAGACGTGGCGCGCCTCATCCTGCATGACGAGCTGGAACATGCGCTTGTCCACGGGCGTCGGCGAGATGAACTCGCTGAAACGGAAGAGGGTCAGAATGTTCCCCTCCGCCAGCAGGTGCATGAAGGCGCTGGCCTCGCTGTAGGTGTCTCCGTCGAGGATCGCCTTCAGGGAGTGCTCGACCTGGGGAAGCGCCTCCATCAGCCCGACCCCGCCGGCCAGGGCGCGCTTGCGGAAGACCTCGGCGTGGCGCGCCTCGTCGATCGCCTGGGTGGCGATGAAGTGCTTGACCTCGTGGAACTGGTTGTTCATGCGCCAGAGCCACTTGGCGGGGAGGTCGGTGGCGATCATCTCGACCTCGGTGAAGAAGGTGCAGAGCTGGGCGAAGGCGATCTCCAGCTCCTCCGAGCGCTCGCAGCGATCCAGCTCCATCCACGGCACGTCGGTCGTGGCATCCCACTGGCGGCTCATGGCCTCCTCGGTGAAGGACGCGACCTTGTAGGCCCAGACGTCGCTCTTGCGGTTGAGCTCCGGAGCGAGATCGGCCTGCCGCTCGACGTCGTAGACGGCGCCTCGCGGCGCCGCACCCCGGGGCCCGCGCGGGACCTCCGGCAGCTCGTCGAACCCGTAACTGCCCTTGTTCAGGTCGAGATAGGTGAGTCCCCGGCGGGGAGTCTCCGCGTTCACCTCGATCTGCTCGCCCCCGGCCTTGAGCCAGCCGAGGTCGAGGTTCCCCTTGCGGATGTCTTTCATGCGCAGGACGAGATCGTCGTCGAGGCGATAGTCGGTGGACGCGTAGTAGCTCATGAGGGTCCGAGTTTCTGAACAAGCCGAGGAAGTGCGGGATCGGGCTCCGCTCGCGGCGGTCTCCGAGCCCGGCGGCCTCGCAGCGCGCCCGGTAGATCTCGAAGAGGCCCCCGTACAAGCGCTCGACGGGGTCGACTCCCCCGCTCAGCACCACCAGCGGCTCCAGGACCTCCCGCGCCCCGAGGACGCCCACCAGGCCGTTCTCCATCAGGTCGAGGTGGCTGTTCAGGGACTCCACCTCATGGGGCCGCGCCCGGGTGAGCTGGCGCAGGTGGTCGACGCCATAGGCGATGAAGCGGGTAGCGTCCTGGGCGAGATAGCTGCCGAGGAAGCGGTCGGCCGGGTTCCGCGACGCCCACTCCAGGTGGCGCCCCAACGCCTGCACCAGCGAGAACAGCATGACGTTCATGGAGGCGGAGGCGCACGGATAGGTTCCGGACTCGAGCACCATCTTCAACAGCTCACCGAGCTCCCTGCAGTCGACGCCGAGGCGTCCCTGGCCGTAGAGGGCGCGCTTGCGAAAGGCCTCCGCGATCCGCGAGGCATCGAGCATCTGGAGGCACATGAGGTACTTCACCTCATGGAACTCCTGGTTCGTGATGAATTCCCACTTGGCGGGAAGATCCGTGCAGACGAGCCCGATGGAGACGAGGCTCGTGCAGAGCTGCCGGATCGCCCCCGCCTGCTCCTCGTCGTACCCGCTCTCGTCCAGGGCCTGCCAGGGAACGTCGCGGGCCGGCGCCCAGCGCCGCGACTTCCCCTCCTCGAAGATCGTCGCGGCCGCGTCGGCCCAGACCTCGCTCTTGCGGTTGAGCTGGTATCCGAGCGAGGGGAGGCCCGGGGGAAGGATGGCGCCGCGCGGCGCCATCGAGAAGTTGCGGCGGATGATCTCGGGCAGGCGTTCGGGCGAGTAGCCGCCCTGGTTGATGTCGTCCAGGGTGAGCCCGCGCTTGGGCTGGGAGGGGCGCGCTGCGATCCGCTCCTGGATGCTCGTCATCCAGTCGAGCTCGAGGTCGCCCTGGAAGGTCTTCATCAGCCGCTGCACGAGCTCGGGGTCGAGGGTGAAGTCCCGGGGTGCGATGTAGGACATGTGCCTCCCTCCGCGCTCAGCGGATCTCGACGTCGAGGTGGCGGGCCTGGTCGAAGAACTCCTGGATGGAGGTCATGAAGCGATAGAAGCGATCGTGGCCTTCGGCGTCCTCGAACTCGACCCGGACCACGTCCCCGAGGTGGGAGAGCGTGTTCAGGGTGTGGGCCGCGTCGGCGCCGCCGTTCTCGAGGATCGACGTCACCATCTCATTCCATACCCGTTTCGGCGCCGAGAGCACGAAGTCGAGCTTCGCGGGGTCGCGGCCCTCGTGGACACCGACGCATTCGTACACCTCGAAGTCGAGGGCGTAGAGGGTGTCGTCCACGCGGACTCCAAAGCTCGTGTCGAAGTACCCGAGCTTCTCGAAGGTCGCGGCGTCCTCTTCGGTGCGCTTCTTCAAGGCCTCGAAGAACTCGAGAGAGGGGAAGGGAATGGCCACGGAGCCCTCCTTGCCGTGCTTCGGGCAGGCCTGCCCATCGCGAAACTCGCAAGACGCATGCCACGGGACGGCCGACGATCGGTAGCCGCACGGGGCGAGCTGTCGCGAAATGTCCCATTGCAGTGGGTTGGCGGGGCGCGATGCCGCGTTTCCCCGGCGGCTGACTCCGAGCCCGTGCTCTATGCCTGCACGAGCGTGCGACCGACGAAGCTGCGCAGGAAGTCGTTGTTCTCGAAGTGGAGGGTCGCCGCGTACGCATCGCGGGCCAGGCGCTCGATCGGCGAGCCCTCGACATAGCTCGAAGCGCCCCCGAGCTGCACCGCGCTGCGCGTCACGTCCAGCGCTGCTTCCGTCGCGAAGAGCTTGGCCTGGAAGGGAAGGAAGCTCCGCGGATCCGTGTCGGAGCAGGCCCGGTACACGAGCGCGCGCAGGGCGCCCTCCGGAAACTCGTCACGCTGGTCGGTATGAACCGCGATGGGCTCCACCTCGCGCGCGATGAAGTCGGCCAGCGCGTCGA
>JBDLIK010000060.1:0-11277 GCA_039714895.1 Myxococcota bacterium
GTCTTGAGCAACCGGCCGAACCCTCGTGCCGCCGCGCTCTGCCGAGGGCTACGCTCGGCCCCATGGGAGATCCCAGGATGCCCCGGGAATCCGGCCACCACGACCTCATGGCCTCGCGGAGTGCACCGCCCTCGGCGACGACGTCGACTCGGCCCGGAGTCTTCGGAGGCAAGGCCTGGCGCCTCGGCCGCGTGGCCGGGATCGAGGTCGCGGTCGACTACACCTGGGTCCTCATCTTCATGCTGGTGTCGGTCTCGGTCGGCGCCCGGCTCCGGCTGGCTCACGAGGAGTGGCATGGGATCGCGACCTGGGGTGCGGGATTCGTGACAAGCCTGCTCTTCTTTGCCTCCATCGTCTTGCACGAGCTGGGACACAGCCTCGTCGCCCAACGCGTCGGCGTACGCGTCCGTTCGATCACGCTCTTCGTCTTTGGCGGCCTCGCAGCGCTCGAGTCGGAACCGCGGCGTCCGCGAGACGAGATCCTGATCGCCGTGGCCGGGCCGCTGGTGAGCGTCGCCCTTGGCATCGCCTTCCTGGCGGGCGCGCGAGCGCTGGGGAACGCGCCCGGCTTCCGGGAACTGATCGGCGAGGCGTTGGAGTGGCTCGGACGCATCAATCTGATCCTCGCCGCCTTCAACGTAGTGCCCGGGTTCCCGCTCGACGGAGGCCGCGTGCTGCGTGGTATTCTCTGGGCCACCACCGGGAGCTTCGAGCGCGCAACTGCCGTCGCGGCAGCCACCGGGTCGGTGTTTGCGTACGGCTTGATCGCCGCGGGTGCGCTCACCGCGATCTTCGCTGGACAGCTGCTGGGCGGACTGTGGCTCGTGTTCATAGGCTGGTTCCTGCTCTTCGCGGCCCGCGCGACGGTGGGGCAGATGGTGCTGGAACGCATCCTGGAGAGCGTGCGGATCGGCGACGTGATGGCGACGGTGGAGGAGGCTCGCGTGGCGCGGTCCGAGACGGTCGAGCACTTGTTGACCGAGGCTGTGCTGCGGCGCGGCCAACGCACCTTCTACGTCGTGGACAGAACGGGCGAGCTCCTGGGGCTCGTCACCTTGCGCGAGCTGTCGCAGGTCCCCGCTGACGAGCGCGCGCAGCGGCGGCTCGAGGAGATCATGCTGGACGCGGATCGGCTCGCGCTGCTCTTGCCCGAGGAGGACGGCTGGACCGCGCTCCGACGCATGGCCGAGCGAAGGGTGAACCAGCTCCCGGTGGTGAGGGGGGGGCAGCTCCTGGGCGCGGTCACTCGTGAACGGCTCCTGGCGGTCGTGCAGACGAGGCTGGCCCTGGCGGACGAGGGCGGATGACTCCTGCGAGGCACGATCGAGACCGGGGGCGCAAGCGCTCGTTCACTTCCGTGAGCTCCCCCCGGCGCGGAAGCGGATTCGCGTGAGCGGTCTGGCTGGGGCATGAGGCGCCATGAGGTGACCCCTGCACACACCCCTGCGAACCTGAAGGAAGATTGGTGGGCGTTGGACGCCGAAGCGACCTACGCGGCGCTGAACGCCCGCCGATCGGGCCTCGACGCCGAGGAGGTGGCGTTGCGCCTCGAGCGATTCGGGCCGAACCGCGTGCGCCCGCCCGAGCGGGCGCGAGCGCTGCCCATCGTTTTCCACCAGTTCAAGAGCCCACTCATCTACATCCTTCTGGCAGCGATGGCGATCTCATTGGCGATCGCTCGCTGGGAGGACGCGATCGTCATCGGCGTCGTGCTCGTGCTGAACGCGGTGATCGGCTTCGTGCAGGAGTACCGCGCCGAGAATGCGATCGCTGCGCTGATGAGGATGGTCTCGACCCGGGCGACCGTGCTGCGCGATGGGCAGCGAACCGAGATCGAGAGCGCGGAGATCGTTCCGGGCGACATCGTCCTGCTCGAGTCTGGCGACGTGGTTCCCGGCGACCTGCGCCTCGTGGAGGCGACACGGCTCGAGTGTGACGAGGCGATGCTCACAGGCGAGTCCGTGCCGGTCGGGAAGATCACCGAGGCGATCGCCCACGACGGGCCTCTGCCGGCCGCGGAGTGCAGGAACATGGCCTTCACCGGCTCGTCGGTCACCAGCGGTCGGGGGCGCGGTCTCGTGGTAGCCACCGGTGCGCGCACCCAGGTGGGCGAGATTGCGGAAGAGATTCAAGAAACCGATCGGATAGAGACGCCGCTCCAACACCGCATGGCCCGGTTTGGGCAGTGGGTGGGCGGGGCCATCGTCGGACTCAGCGGCGTGGCCTTCGCCACGGGCCTCGCGCGCGGCGAGCCGCTCGCAGAGATGTTCCTCACCGCCGTCGCGATCGCCGTGGCGGCGACTCCCGAGGGGCTGCCGGTCGTCATGACGATCGCCCTTGCGGTCAGCGTCCGCCGTATGGCCAGGCGGAACGCGATCGTTCGCCGTCTGCCCGCCGTGGAGACACTCGGTTCCTGCACGGTCATCCTCACGGACAAGACCGGCACGCTCACCGAGAACCAGATGACCGTTCGAGCTCTCGACGCAGGGTGGCAGCGCTTTCAAGTCACGGGGAGCGGGCTCGAGCCACGCGGGCGGATCGAGACGGACGGGGAGGAGGTGGCGATCGAGCAGGGATCGCCGCTGTATCTCGCCCTCGTGGCTGGGGCCGTCTGCAACGAGGCGGATCTTCGGCGCCGATCCAGAGACGGGGAGGGTTACGTGGGGCGTGGTGATCCAACCGAAGTGGCCCTGCTGGTCGTTGCAGCCAAGGCCGGCCTCGACCGCGAGGCGTTGCTCGAGCACTACCGGCAGATCGACCAAGTGCCGTTCGAGCCGGCCCAGAAGTTCGCCGCCACGGTGCACCGTGAACGAGAGGCGCGCCGTCCCACAGTGTTCGTGAAGGGGGCTCCGGAGCGGGTGGTCGCGATGTGCGATCGTGCGCTAGGGGCCGGTGGGGACTCGGCCTTCGATGCCCGCGACGTCCTGGGACGGACCCACGAGCTCGCCGAGCGAGGGTTGCGCGTTCTGGCGATGGCCGTGGGGTGGGGGGAGGAGGCGGCGGGGAGCGTGCGCACCGACTCGCCTCGGGGCCTCCACTTCATCGGGCTCGCTGGCATGCTCGACCCGCCGCGAGAGGGCGCTGGAGAGGCCGTCCGCGCCTGCGGGCGCGCCGGGATCGAGGTGAAGATGGTGACGGGAGACCACGCCGCGACGGCGCGAGCCGTTGGGAAGATGGTCGGCCTCGCAGGGGCCGACGACCCCGTCATCAACGGCCCCGAGATCGCCTCCATGTCGGACGATGACCTGCGGCAGGCTCTTCGCGAGGTGGCGATCTTCGCGAGGGTCAGTCCGTCGGACAAGCTCCGCATCGTGAGGCTGCTGCGGGAGGAGGGTCACGTCGTCGCCGTCACCGGGGATGGAGTGAACGACGCACCGGCGCTCAAGTCGGCGCACGTGGGCGCGGCGATGGGAAAGATCGGCACCGAGGTCGCCAAGGAGGCTAGCGAGATCGTCCTGACCGACGATCACTTCGCCACGATCGGTGCCGCCGTGGAGGAAGGCCGGTTCGCCTTCTCGAACATTCGGAAGGCCACGGTCTTCCTCGTCTCGTCGGGCCTTGGGGAGCTGCTCTCGATACTCGGGAGCCTGTTTCTCGGGCTGCGCCTACCTTTCCTGCCCACTCAGATCCTCTGGCTCAACGTCGTGACGAACGGCGTGGAGGGCGTCGCGCTGGCCATGGAGCCGGGCGAGGCGGACGAGTTCCGCCGCCCGCCACGCAGCCCGACCGAGGGCATCCTCACGCCGCGACTGCTGGAACGCATGATCGTGGCCGGCCTGGTCATGGCCGCTGGCACGCTCAGTATCTTTCTGATCGAAGGTGGTGCGAACGACCAGAACCTCGCATACGCCCAGGTCGCGGCCCTGACGACGATGGTCGTGTTTCAGGTCTTCCACGTCGGCAACTGCCGCTCGAACCGCCGATCGGCGTTCGCGCTGAGCCCCTTCTCGAATCGTTTCCTGTTCTTCGGAGTGGGCGCATCCTTGCTGCTGCACATCGGTGCCATGTACTTCGAGCCGACGCAGCGCCTGATCCGACTCCAGCCGCTGGAGCTGGAGACGTGGATGCGGATCGTCGGGGTGGCGCTGTCGATCGTGCTCGCCGTCGAGCTGCACAAGCTCCTGCGACGGCCTCCGGGGAACGGAGCCTCGCCGCCTGCTGGAGACCAGGTAGAGGCATGAGACGCCGATCTGCTCAGATCGCGCCAACGCGTGGCCCCGAGTTGCCGAAGCTACCCAGGCGACCCGCGCCGGGCCGAGGACCGCCTCGAAGAAACGAAAGCATCGACGAGGTCACCGACCCGCGGGCCGGACGTCTGCTCGAACCAGTAGCGCACGCGTGCAATGGGGAGTTCCAGGTCGAGGACCCGATCCAGTCGAGCCGGGCTCGCGTCCACGAGCGCCTCCGGCGCCGCGGCCCGGATCGTCTCGGACAGCTCCCAGCGCTGGGCCTCCGAATAGCCGAGCGCCGGCAGTACCGCGCCCAGATGAGGGTAGGCGGAGAAGGCCTCGGCGATGCTGCCACGCGCGTGAGGCCGAGGATCGACGAGCTCGCGAGACCCGAAACGGCGCGCCGCGAGCGTACCGGCCCCGAACGCCATGCCCCCGTGGGTGAGCGTGGGACCGTCCTCGACCACGAGGACGCGGCGTCCTTCGATCCGGTCAGGCCGATCCACCTCGATGCGCAGGTCCGACTCGACGAGCTTCGCCTCGGGGTTGTGCGCTCGGGCCGAGCCACGCAGGCGGGCAACGTCCTCAGGGGCAGCGCCTCCCACCTTGTTGATCACCAGGACGTCCGCACGGCGAAAGTTGGTCTCTCCGGGGTAGTAGCCGAGCTCATCCCCCGGGCGCAGGGCGTCAAGGACGACGAAGCGGAGACCGGACTCGAGGAACGAGGTGTCGTTGTTGCCACCGTCCCAGAGGATGACGTCGTTCTCGGCCTCGGCAGCCGCCAGGATTGCGGCGTAGTCAACCCCGGCGTAGATGGAGAGACCACGCTCGATATAGGGCTCGTACTCCTCGCGCTCCTCCACCGTGCAGGCCTGGAGATCGAGGTCGGCCGGGCTGGCGAAGCGCTGCACGGCCTGCTGACGCAGATCGCCGTAGGGCATGGGGTGGCGCAGCACTCCGACCCGTGAACCCCGCTCGGAGAGATGGAATGCGATCGCCTGGGCCAACGGGCTCTTGCCCGCGCCGGTGCGGGTCGCGGTCACTGAGATCACAGGCCGGTTCGCGGCGAGCTGGGTGTGACGGGGACCGAGCAAGGCGAAGCTGGCCCCGGCGGCCTGGGCGATGCAGGCCTTGTGCATCACCTCTTCGTGCGCGAGGTCGCTGTAGGCCAAGAAGACGAAGTCCACGTCGTAGCGTCCGATGAGCTCCTTGAGCTCGGATTCCGGATGGATGGGGATGTCCGCGTCGTAGTCCTCGCCCGCCAGCTCACGGGGGAAGCTCCGCGCCTCGATGAACGGGATCTGCTCCGCCGTGAAGCAGCGGACCCGGAACTCGGGGTGGCTGCGAAAGAAGGTCTGGAAGTCGTGGAAGTCGCGACCGGCGGCGCCCAGGATGATGCAGTCGAGATGCTTCATCGGCCTGGCTTCCGGATCTCGACGGCCGTGCCCGCCTCGCCACGCAGGGCCGCCTCCAGCGACTCCGGATCGCACACGATGGCACGGCGTCCGCACCGCGTCGCAAAGCGCCGCGCCGCCTCCATCTTGGGGCCCATGCTTCCAGGCGGGAAGTGCCCCTCGGCCAGGAGCTCGGTCACCCGTTCGGGGGAGAGCAGACCGAGCGGCTGCTGGTCCTCCCGGCCATAGTGCAGATACGCACAGGGAACGCCGGTCAGGATGACCAGCCGGTCCGCACCCACGCGGTCCGCCAACAGTGCCGCGGTGAGATCCTTGTCGACGACCGCATCGATGCCGCTCAGACGCCCGCCCTCCCGCACCACAGGGATGCCGCCTCCGCCTGCCGCGATCACGAGCACCCCTCGCTCGAGGAGCTGCTCGAGCACGTCGAGGTCGACGATCTCGAGGGGCTCGGGCGAGGGTACGACGCGCCGGAAGCCGCGCCCGGCCTCCTCCCGCAGCTCGAAGCCCTTCACGCGGAGCGCCGCGGCCCTCCGAGCATCGTAGAAGGGACCGATCGGCTTGGTGGGATTGAGGAAGGCGTCATCCTCGGGGCTCACGACGACCTGGGTGAGCAGACTCGCGATCGGGCGGCGGACCCCGAGATCGGCAATCACGTTGTGGAGGCTCTGAAGCAGGACGTAGCCCAGCTCGCCTTCGGTCTCGGCGACGCACACCTCGAGCGGAACTGCGTAGGCCTCGCCCAGCGTACGCTCCACGCGCACAAGCATGTGTCCCACCTGGGGGCCATTTCCGTGCGAGAGCACGAGCTGATGAGACGGGCCGAGGAGCGGAGCGAGCTGGGCGAGCGCCTCGTGGGCGAACCGGAACTGGCCTTCCATCGTGAGGCCGGAGCTCCGGCGAGAGAAAGCGTTGCCGCCCAGCGCGACCACGACCCGATTCGCCACCTTCCAATTCTCCTGCGCCCGTCTCTGCGCAACGGGAAGGTACGGTATCCTGCCTCGTGGGAGGAGACATGACGACGTTTCAGCTGAGGTTTCTCAACGCCCCACTGCTGCAGGGTCGGACTCCGTGCGCAGACTGGGGGAGAAGGAGGTGACATGGCCTGGTATGACTCGATCAAGCGTGGCACGGACGAGTTCCTCGAGAACCTGGCCGAGGGCTGGGACAAGCTGCGCAGGCGGAGCGCGACTGCCCTCACCCGGTTTACGCGAGGCGCCGCCCCTGCGGAGGAAGGGGCGCTACCAGCGCCCGAGGAGACCTGGGGGCTCCTCTCGGCGGAGGTTTCGGAGCTTGGGAAGGAAGTGGTGGTTCGGGTGGAGGCCCCGGGAATGAACCGCGAGGACTTCACCTTGGCCGTCGAGCGCGGCCACTTGTTCGTGCGTGGCGAGAAGCGCTTCGAACACGAAGAGAAGGGCGCGCACTACCACCTGTTCGAGAGCGCCTACGGGTCGTTCCAGCGCGCCATTCCACTCCCCTGTGAGGTTCGAGTCGAGGAGGCCGAGGCACAGTACAAGCGGGGTGTGCTCACGGTTCGGATGCCGCGAGCGGCGGCGGCGACCGGCCGTCAGATCCCGATCGGCACGTAGCTCTCTAGCGTCGGCGAGCCCGGCCCTGGGCTGGCTGCTCGAGACGCGGGACTCGAGTCAGCCGACCGGAGCCGACCTGCGGGCACACTCGGTGCAGACGAGAGTGTCCGGCGCCTCGCGCAGCCGCTCGGTGGCGATGAGGCCCCGGCAGCGCGCACACACGCCGTAGTTGCGCCCCGCCATGTCTTCGAGCGCACGATCGATCGCGTCGAGCCGGCTGGCTCGCAGCCGCTGTAGATCCTCGTCCCAGCGCAGGGAGATCCCGCTCTCCGCGAAGGCCAGCTCCTCGCTCCGGGCAGCCGTGCGCTCGCTCCTGTCCTCGGCGGCGGTGGCCTCCGCAACCAGGCGCCGATTCTCCGCGACGATCTCCTCCCGCTCCTCCCGCAGCTCCCGGGCCAGCTCGACGATCGCACGTCCGCGTTCGCCCCCGAGCTCGCCCAGCGCGGTCGTGCCGCCCTCTTCCTCGCGCATCCGCGTCACCCGCGTCCCGAGCAGCTCGCGCTTCTGCGCGAGCGTGAGGATGTCGCAATCGGCGAGGCCCACACAACGGGCCAGCTTCCTGGCGTCGCACAACTCGTCGAGGATGACGCTGCCCCCATGCCGGTCTCCCGACAGTTCGTCGGCCTCGACCGAGACGACGCGCAGGTTGCTGCAACGGTGGAAGTGCTGGCGCATGCGACCTTGCCTCGATCGGCACAGTCTACCAGCGCGGCGAGGCAGGCGCCCCCCGGGTGACGCAGTGGAACGAAGAAGTGGCGATGGCCAGTGGGAAGTCCACTAACGTCTGGGGGTGGTGATCCTTCGCAGCCTGGAGACACTCCTCCGGACGGCGATCGGGGTGAGCGCCCTCCCGATCCTGATCTTTCTCTACTGCCTGGCCGCCATCGCGCTTGCGCTCGCGGGGGCACCGGCCGCGCGGATCCACCGCCTCTACGTCTCCATCTGTCGCGTGTGCCTCCTCGTCGGAGGCACGAAGCTCGTGGTCCACGGCGTCGAGCGAATCGAGACGGGCCGAGCCTATGTGGTGGTGCCCAACCACGAGAGCGGCTGGGACCCGTTGTGTCTCCTGGTGGGATTGCCGCGGCTCGTGATGCGGTTCATCGCCAAGCAGGAGTTCATGCGCATTCCGATCCTCGGACATGCCCTGCGCCTCACGGGGAACATCAAGGTGCTACGCGCGGACACGAAGGGGGATTTCGAGCGGATCCACGCGGGCATGGACCAGCGAGATCCCGAGGTGTCGATTCTCTTCTTCGCCGAGGGCACGCGCTCGCGCGACGGAGCGCTCCACGCCTTCAAGGGGGGCGCGTTCGCGACGGCGCTGGGGTACGGGCTCCCGATCCTCCCGATCGGCCTGGCCGGCACCCGCCACATCTGGCAGCGGGGAATCGTGCGGCTGCGCAGGGGAACGGTGACGGTCGAGGTGGGAGCACCGATCCCGATCGAGGGACTCGAGCTGGAGGACCGCCAGCTCCTGGGCGACCGCACCTTCAGCGCGGTTGCGGCGCTTCGCGCCCAGGCGCGCGAGCGCCTCCGCGCCATGGGCGTCGACCCGGGCGGCATCGACTGAGCGGACCGAGATTCGCGGCCGAGCGGCCCCCCGGAACCGGGGCCTTGATCGAAGGCCCTCGGGCCGAGACGAACGAGCGCGGTAGAATCGAGGCGTGCGATGGTTCCCTGCCCACACCACCGAGGAGGAATGACTCGTGCCGGCAGTCAGTAGAAAGACCCGCAAGAAGACCGCGGCCAGGAAGAAGGCTGCGACTGCGAGGAAGGCGACGACCGGAAAGAGGGCCGCACCCAAGGCGGAAGGGGAATCCCAGTCGGACGTGCCCGTCAAGGTCACCTCGCCGGAGCGGTCACTGGAGGCCCGGCTCCTGGCGCCCCTGGAGGAGATGGAGCGGAGGCTCGACGCGTTCCAACGGCGAGACTGGTTCCGTCCGATGAGCTTCGATTGGCCCAGGTGGCCGGAGCTGCCGCTGGAGGGGCGGTTCCCCAGCATCGACGTGATCAACCGGGACAAGGAGATCCAGATCAAGGCTGAGGTCCCGGGAATCGAAAGGGAAGACCTCTCCGTGACGGTCACCGACCGCACGCTGACGATCAAGGGCGAGAGCCGCCACGAGGAAGAGAGCGAGGAAGGTGAGCTCCACCGTCGCGAGATCCGCACCGGCTCCTTCTCCCGCACCCTGACCCTGCCTGAGGACGTCGACGGCAGCAAAGCCAAGGCCAACTACAAGGACGGGCTGCTCGAGCTACGGCTCCCGAAGCTGCGCGGATCGAAGAAGCACGCTGTCAAGGTGGACTGAGGCGACCGTCGCCCGACCGGACGAGATTGCGTTTTCGCCTCAAGCCCCTCGGGCCCCGACCTCAGAGCCTTCCCAGCGGCATGAGCCCCAGGGGCTGCTCCTCCCGCGGGAGGTCCAGGACACGTTTGACCTCCCGGTCGTCGAAGGCGCCGACGAGCACCGTTCCGATGTGCAGCGATGCGGCCTGCAGATACACGTTCTGCGCGGCGAGACCGGCCTCCATGTGCACGTAGCGCACTCCTCTCTCGCCATACTTCCCCGTCGTCCGCTCGAACACGGCAGTGATGGCGACGACGGCCGCGGCAATTCGTACGCAGTGCTGCTGGTAGGCCGCAACGGCGAGCTCGGGACGGCAATCCCCGAACCCGCGTCGGATCAGCGCGTGGTTCACCAGGTCGTAGTGGTAGAGGCCAGGCGGAAGATCCTCCACGTGTGCGGCCACGAGATGGAGCTCCAACGGATGGAGGGCTCCGGCAGACGCGACCGTCCGCCTGCCCCCGGGGCTGGTGATCCCCAGCGCCGACCAGAGGACCTGTGACACCTGATCGAGCGCGAGTTCCTCGCGGGCATACGTCCGGCGCGATCTCCGGCTGCGCAGCGCACTGTGCAACTCGCTCCGACGACGAAGCGAATCGGGTAGGGCCACGCCCCGAGACGGAAGAGGTTGCCTCCCGTACGCTCGAGGCATCGCGAGTCGTCCTCCCAACCTCCGTCCGCGCAGGAAACGTGCCAGCGCCGGAGTAATCTGCTCGGAGTGGGGGTACGCCTAACGCTCCCAGCGCACCCTCAGGACGTTGCCCTCATCGGTGTAGTGATACTCGAGCTCTCCCCGGTAGGCGTCGTAGAGGGCTTCCCCGATGGCCCGCGCCAGGCCAGGATTCGTCGTGGTGACCATGAGCTTCCCCTCCTCCTCCTCGATCCGCATGATGCGCTTGAGCGGGTGCTCCTGCTTCTCGCGGTCCTCGACGTTGCGTGCCAGCCCGAGGATCTCCGTGCGGTGCTTGCCGAGAAAGTCGCCCGAGAGGGCGAGGTAGCCAGCCGGGTAGTCGTCACGGATCCGATGGCAGGCCGGGCACAGCGTCTCGTGCGCCCCCACCGGCGGCGCGCCCCACCTCCAGCGCCCGTCGCGGTACATCGCCCCGCACTCGGGGCACGCGGTGGGGTCCGGCAGCTTGCTTCGGACCTTGTAGGTATCGTGCTCGCGCTCGCGGATGAGCCGATCGCGCCGCTGGCCTTCGAGCTGAAGACCTTCGGGCCGTCGTCGGCTCATCGGGTCACCCTCCCTGGATCATGATGGCGTCTGCGCCGGTGCCGAGTCAAGGAGACGCGAATCGCCGCGCTCGAATCCTCTCGAGCGCGCCCAGTCCTTTTCCTCGGGCTGATCCGCTTCGGCGTCTCTCCGCCTCGGGGACCCGAGGGTGCAAGGCACGTGCCGTCTGCTGCTACCTGCCTCCTTCCCTCGGCGAGATCCGTCGCATGAAGCTCGCCGACCGCCTGTGGCACCGCGCCACAGGCGGTGTAGAGCCTGGGGCCTCGAGCCACGCCAGCGAGGAGCCGCGCCGGGTCGGGCCCGGCCGCGACCCGCCCGAGGCCTCAGGCGTTGCGCAGAACGAACCCGACGTTGACCGAATCGGGGTCTTCGGGGTTGGGCATGGCGGCGAGAAGCACCGGAAAGACGGCCCACACCAGGCTGAGGCCGGACGATCCACGTGGCTCGTTCGCGCCACCACTCCAGTATGGCTTCGAAGCGACGTCGTCCAAAGAAGGGCGTAACGATGCCAGAAACCAGCGCCAG
>JBDLIK010000061.1:0-11200 GCA_039714895.1 Myxococcota bacterium
GGGCTCACCTGGGCGGTGATGCTGGTCGTAGCCCTCGGCGCGGTGGCGTTCCTGTCCGCTCCGCTGCGGGGTCGGGCGGACGAGGCAGGCGAGCCCGCACGAGCCTCGGCGGCCCGTCGCGAGCGCGAGTCCGTGGTGGCCGCCATCCGCGACCTCGACCACGACCACGAGACCGGCAAGGTCTCGGATGAGGACTACCAGGCCTTCCGGGACGAGCTGCGCGCCCGGGCGCTGGCCTTGCTGCGGGAGGAGCGCCAGGAACAGGTGGGCCGGGACGCCGCGGCCACCCGCCCGCCCCAATGCTCCGCCTGCGGAGCCGGTTGGACCCTGGGTCATCGCTTCTGCGGCCAATGCGGTGCTCCGCTGGAGGCCGCTGCCGAAGGTCACGAGGCCCACCGGTGAGTCCGGCCGCCATCGAGGCGCGCGGCCTCGAGAAGCGCTTCGGGGCGGTGGTGGCCCTGCGCGGGATCGACTTCCAGGTGCCTGAGGGCTCGCTCTTCGCCGTCCTTGGACCCAACGGCGCGGGCAAGTCGACGCTGCTGCACCTGCTGGCGGGGCTCACCCGCCCCAGTGCCGGGCGGTTGCGGGTAGGGCCGGAGAGCACCGACCGGCGCCGTCTGCGTGCGGGGATCGGGCTGGTCGGTCACGCCACCTTCCTGCAGCCGGAGCTCACGGCGCGGGAGAACCTGCTGTTCGCCGGACGCCTTTACGGGGTGCGCGACGGGGCTGCCCGTGCCGATGCCCTGCTCGCCGAGCACCATCTCGAGGACTGGGCAGGCCGTCCCGCCCGCACCCTCTCCCGGGGCCTCGCTCAGCGCGTGGCCATCGCCCGGGCGCTCGTGCACGATCCGCCCATCGTGCTCCTCGACGAACCCTTCACGGGGCTCGACCCGGGCTCGGCGAGCCGTCTCTCGCGACGGCTGGCGGCCCTGCGCGAGCGCCGGCGCACGGTGGTGCTGGTGAGCCACGACCTGGCCCGGGCTGCCGAGCTGGCGGACGCTGCGCTGGTGCTCCAGCGCGGGCGCGTGGCGCTCGCGACAGAGGGCGAGGCGATCACCTCCGACTCGCTCGAGAAGGCGCTGGCCGGGGGCGTTTCGTGAACGTGGTGGCCGCCATCCTCTGGAAGGACCTGACGACCGAGTGGCGCAGCCGCGACCGCATCGTCGCCATGCTGCTCTTCTCGTTGCTGGTGGTGGTCGTCTTCCACTTCGCCCTGCCCGACCGCGCGGGAGGAACGCCGCCCGAAGGACTGCCGGGGCTGCTCTGGGTGGCCTTCGTGTTCGCCGCCATCCTGGGGCTCAACCGGGCCTTTGCCCTCGAGCTCGAGAACGAGGCGCTCTCCGGCCTCGCCCTGGTTCCGACGGACCGGGGCTACGTCTTCCTGGGCAAGGCCATCGCCAACTTCCTGCTGCTGGTGGGGGTGCAGGGCGCCACCGCGGCCGCCTTCGCCATCGCCTTCGACGCTCCACTCGGGGCGGTGGCCCCTGAGCTCGCCGGCATCGTGGTGCTCGGGAGCCTCGGGCTCTCGAGCATCGGGACCGTCTTCGCGGCCATCTCGGTCCGCACCCGCTACCGCGAGGTCATGCTGCCGTTGCTCCTGCTTCCGCTGCTGATCCCGGTGCTGCTTCCGGCGGTTCGCGCCACCACCGAGCTGCTGGAGAGCGGCAACATTCCGGTGGAAGCCGTGCAGCTGCTCCTGGTCACGGACGCCGTCTTCCTGATCGTCTCGTTCATCGGCTTCGAATACGTGCTCGAGGAGTAGAGCGTGACCCCCGATCCCATCGAACGCAGCGCCATCCGCGGGAGCCGCCCGCTCGGCATCGTCCTGCTCATCCTGATCGCCGCCTGGCTGCTGCTGGTGATCGCCGCCCCCGAAGACGCCGTGCAGGGCGTGGTGCAGAAGATCCTGTATGTCCACGTGCCGGCAATCTTCTCCGCCTACCTGGGGTTCCTGATCACAGCTCTCGCCGGCATCCTCTACCTGTGGCGGGAGGAGGATCGCTACGACCGCCTCGCTGCCTCGGCGGCGGAGGTGGGCGTGATCTTCTGCTGCGTATTCCTGGTGACCGGCCCCATCTGGGCCAAGGCGACCTGGGGTCGCTGGTGGACCTGGGATCTGCGCCTCACGCTCACCCTGCTGTTGTGGTTCATCTATCTCGCCTACCTGCTCTTGAGAAGCTTCACGGACGGCTCGCGGGCGGCGCGATTCTCGGCCGTGTACGGGATGGCCGCCCTGGTGGTGATCCCGCTCAACTACTTCGCCATCGACCTGGCCGGGGGACGCAGCATGCACCCCGAGAACCTCGAGAGGGGGAGCCTCGGCGCCGGGATGGGGTGGCCCTTCCTGGCCGGTGTCCTCACTTCCCTGGTCGCCTTCTTCTACCTGCTGGCGCTCCGGCTGCGGGTCGCGGCCGGTCGGGCGCGGGAGGCCGAGCGTGCGGCGGTCGCTGCCGAGGCCGAAGCCGAGGGAATCGCCTGATGGCCTACGTGGTGGCCTGCTACGGCATCGTAATCGTCACACTCGCGGGGTATGCCCTACATCTCTTCTCCGAGTTGCGGCGCTCCATCGGCCCCAAGGGGGCCCAGAACGAAATCGTGGTTGACAGACCGGCGCCCGGAGAGATATAAGCAACAAGCCTGCAAGTAATGGCGGTTGTTCGTTTTTCTTAGATCGGAGTCCTCGCAGTGATCCCTCCCCCGCAGGAGCGGTCTGCATACCGACTCTGGTCCGCAGATCACTGCGAAGATCCTGTGATACACCGACACCCGAGGGAAGCCGAGTTCTCAACTCCGGAGTGTAGAGTGCCTCCCAGCCCCCTGGGAGCCCACTCGGCCCGGTGCAGCTCTGCGGCAAGAGATCCCCAGAACCCCGCCCGCACCCTGCAGGTTGTCCCCACCGTCCATCGCTTGGCACGACGCTTGCCAAGGGAATGAGAGCGGCCCGGACCGACCTGGGACAGGCCGCAGGTCGACCCCGGGGCCCCCCACCGAGGCCTGGAGGGCATCCGAAGAGGATGGCAAGCATGAAGCGCGGCGTTGGCTACTGCGAGAACACCGATTGCGAAGACTACGCGAAGGGTGTGTTCTTGCTCAACCATGGCGACACCTTCTACTGTCCCCGCTGTCGCCAGCTCGGCAAGGTGGAGAAGGAGCGTGGCTTCTACACCGGCAACTCGGACATCTTCAAAGAGGTCCGGGTCGAGTACAACTTCGACCCCATCAACGGGGTCTACCGCGAGATCGGCATCGTGCGCGACGAGAGCTTGTGGGGACGCAACAACGTCTACACGCTGCAGTCGCCGCTCATCAAGACCGAGAAGCGGGCGCTCAAGGTGGCCGAAGCGATCCTCGCCAACCTGAACCGCTACCGCGGCCTGTTGAACGGCGACGAGATCCCGCGCACCACGGAGATCATCCTCTCCTTCGACGACAACCTCAACGAGTTCTCCCGCAAGCTCCACCAGCTCTCCAAGGAGTGGGAAGCGAGCGGACTTCGTGAGATGAGGCGTTAGCGCGACTCGAGGATCGGCGTTCTCCTGATCGCGTCCGAACCCCCGCCCGGAGCTTCCAGCCCAGGCGGGGGTTCTGTCTTCGGAGGCAGCGAGAGACGGTGAGCGATCCGTTGCAGCCGAGTCTCGAGCGACTCGTCGAACTCCACCGAGTGAAGCCGAGCCAGCCCCTCGCCTTGCTCGACCTCGTCCGCTACGCGGCTCCGGATGCACGCGAGAGCCATCTCCGCGCGCTGAAGGAGCTCGGGGGACGCATCGTCTGGGGCGGGCGGGTCGAGCTCCAGTTCATCGGGCCCGCAGGGGACGAGTGGGACGATCTCTTGATCATCGAGTTTCCCTCGCGCACGGCCCTCGTCGAGCGGATGCCCCGGGCCAGGAGCCTGGAGGGAGTGCTCGCTCGGCGCCTCTGCCTTGCGGCGAGCCCGGGAGGGCGAACGATCCCCAGATTGACCCACGGGCTGCGGAAGCTGCTACCCCGGCTGGGCCTTGGGCCGGCCCCGCTGCTGCCCGCCGATGCGCGGGGGCGTCTCATCGACGGGGAATCCCCGGCTGCGGCCGGGCTCGGTCCGAGTCCCGAGCAGCTCGAGGCGTTCCTGTCCGGTGACACCGGGGCCCCCATCGTCATGTTCAACCTGCTCGCCTACCGCGAGCGCGCCCACTACGACCCGCAGGTCGCCGGCGGCGAGGTCTCCGGCCGGGAAGCCTACGCGCGCTATGGCCGCGGCATCGCCCGGCTGTTGCTCGGGGTCGGAGCGGGACCCATCTGGCTGGGGCGCGCCGAGCAGGTGCTGGTGGGCGAGCCCGAGGCCTGGGACCAGTTCGCGGTGGTCGAGTACCCGTCCCGGGCGGCCTTCCTCGGCATGGTGACCCACCCCGCCTACCGGTCCCAGACCCATCACCGCGACGCCGGCCTGCAGCGCACCGAGCTGGTGCAATGCACACCCTGGGCCGAGTTCGGGGGGCGCTGAGCCTCCCTCAAGCCGAGACCTCGGGGCGCCGTTGCGGGAGCCAGAGCCCGGGTTGGCAGGGACGGAGAGGACCGGTAGCGTCGACGTGGAACAGGCGGTCTGCTGTGCACGCTCCCTCTGGCTCCTCCCACTCGATCGAGCCTCCGCGCCCCGACCCCCGACGCGCTCGGGCGGCCCTGACGCTGCTCCTGGGACTGCTGGGAATCGTCCCTGGGTGTCGGCCGGGCGACGGCTACGTGAACGAGAAGTGGCTCGCGGGCCGGCAGCACGACTACCTGCGCTTCGCCACCGCCGAGCCCCTGCGGCCCGGCTCCTTGGGCAACGTTCTCGCGCACCTCGAGCGGGAGGCGCGCGATCCGCGCTACCGGGTCGCGCCGGGCTCGATCCCCGACGACGCCTGGGACGGCATCTTCGACAAGATCTGGCGGCTGCGGGACACCAGCGATTTCGACGTGCTGCGCCTGATCGACCTCCTCTACGCCTTCCGGGGCCATCCGGCGGCCAGCGAGGCCCTGTGGCAGCGGGCCGAAGAGGCAGTGACGAGTTTCAAGTTCTGGTACAGCGATCCCACCCCCGAGCGGATGGCCGACGGCCAGCCGGTCGTCGACCAGATGTGGTACTGGACCGAGAACCACATCCTGATCTTCCGCACCTGCGAAGTTCTGGCTGGGCAGCGCTTCCCGGATCGCGTGTTCCCGGTGACGGGCCTGCGAGGATGGGAACACAGCGCGCGGGCGCGCCGGGCGATCCTCGACTGGCTGGAAGAACGGGCGCGCTTCGGCTTCACGGAGTGGCACTCGAACGTCTACTACAACCTGGACATGCGGCCGTTGCTCTCGCTGGTGGAGTGGGTCGACGATCCCGTGATCGAGAAGCGCGCCGCCATGGTCCTCGATCTGGTCCTGCTCGACACCGCGCTCCACCTGCACCGGGGCACCTTCGGCGCCAGCCACGGGCGCTCCTACATCAAGGACAAGGCCTCGGCGGACACCGAGGACACTTTCGACGCCAGCAAGCTGCTCTTCGACGACACGGTGCTCCCCTACCCGAGCGTCTCCTCCACCAGCGGCGCGGTCTTCGCCCGGGCGAAGCGCTACCGGCTGCCCGAGGTGATCCGGCGAATCGCTCGCTCCAACACCCCCATGGTGGATCGCCAGCGCATGAACCTGCCACTGGACGAGGTACCGCCGGCCGATCCGGAGAACACGCCGCCCCCCGAGGCTCCCTTTGGGTGGGACTATCGCGACGAGACCTACCTGCCCTTCTGGTGGTCCATGGGGAGCCAGTCGGTGTGGATGATGCTGCCGCTGACCGTCGAGGTTGCGGACCGTGAGAACCTCTGGGACGCGCAGTTCGAACCCTTCGCGGACCTGCGCTTCCTGATCGGGAACCCACCCGACCTCGTCTTCGCTCAGAAGCTCATCGCGGGCCTGTGGCCCCTCATCAACCAGTCGCTCTTGAAGGAGGTCAACACCTACACCTATCGCACCGAGCACTACATGCTCTCCACCGCCCAGGACTACCGCAAGGGCGTGCGCGGCTCGCAGACCCATACCTGGCAGGCCACCCTCGACGAGCGGGCGATGGTCTTCACCCAGCATCCGAGCTATCTGCCGGTGGCGCCCGGAGCGGCCGTCCCCGAGGACTGGAACTGGCAGCAACGGGACGAGCCCGGCCCCGGCTACTGGACCGGCGAATCCTCCCAGCCCCGGGCCGCCCAGTTCGAGAACGTGGTCCTCACCCTCTACGATCCGCAGTATCGGCGACTTCCGGCCCTGGGTTTCGACTACCGGGCGGAGACCCACGCCTACTTCCCCCACGCCCACTTCGACGAGGTCGTGCAGGAGGGTCCCTGGACCTTCGGTCGCCGGGGGGACGCCTACGTGGCGCTCTACTCCTGGCGACCGACCGAGTGGCGGCTCGGTCAGCCGGAGGTGTTCCGCAACGGGGGCCAGGACTTCGACCTGGTGGCAACCGGCGGCGCCGACAACGTGTGGATCGTCGAGCTCGGAAGCCGCGAGGAGTGGCCGGAGGGCTTTGCTGCGTTCCGGGCCGCGATCGGGGCGAGCGCCGTCGACGTCCGGGAGGCCCCGGTCGGCTTCGCCGTCGCCTACCCGTCACCGACCCGCGGCACCGTCGAGCTCTCCTGGGAGGGGCCGCTGCGGGTCGACGGTGAGCCCCAAGCCCTCGACGGCTACCCCCGCATGGACAATCCCTTTGCGCAGGTGGGCTTCGACGAGACCCGCTACGAGATCGATGACGGCGAGTACGGCCTGGTGCTCGACTTCGAGCGAGACGAGCGAGAGGTGAGCGCGCCCCGTCCCGGCCCCGGGCAGAGGTGGAGGATCGCGGAGATCCGCGCGGCGCTGCTGGAGCTGCTGCGATCGCGGAAGCGCTGAGGCGCCACCCTTCTAGCGTGCGTAGCGCGGGCGGAGCTCCTCCACGAGGGTCTCGGCGATCAGCCGGTAGCCCGCCGCCTTGGGGTGGCCGTCGTGGAACAACAGATCAGGGCATTCGCGCTCCGGGCAGAGCGGCTCGAACAGTCCGGTGAGGTCGACCAGAGGTGCCTCTGCCAGCGCGGGTGCCCTGCGCAGCAGGCCGTTCGCCAGTTTGTAGAAGTTGTGTCGGGCGGGGTAGCTCATCAGCAGGATCTCGACGCCGCGGGAGCGGGCCGTCTCGATCAGCCGCTGCAGGTTGCGTTCGAGGGACCGAGACGTCTCGACCACGTCGGAGCTGGCCCGGGTGTATGCCACGTCCAGGTCGAGCCCGGCCACCCGCATGCGCTTGGGGCCCTCACGAGGAATCGGTCGGGGGTCGCGCTCGAAGCGCGAGCCCTCGCGCTCGCCCCGCAGCAGCCGGTAGGCGCGGTACAGCTTCGAGTGTCGCTTCAGGAAGCCGGATGCCGTCTCAGCGGACTCGCCCTCGAGGGGGAACGGCTGCGTCCAGTAGTCGTTCACCCCGACCATCAGGATCACCACGTCCGGGGCCAGGCGGTCGAGCAGCTGCGGGAGATCCCGGACCAGGCGCGAGGAGTTCGTGCCCGGGTAGCCGAGGTTGAGCACCTCGAGGCCCGGGGTCCCGACCCGTTCCGTCCACAGGGTCTCGAGCTGTCCGGGATAGCTTTCGTGGGGCTCGAGATAGAGCCCGTAGGTGTTGGAATCGCCGATACAGAGCACGCGCACCCGATCCCCCGGCTGCCGAGGGGGAGGCTCGGGGCCTCGGCTGGCGCGCACCCCCCAGGCTGCCATCTGGAGGGCCGCTTCGAGCAGCACCAGGCCGAGCAGCAGGCCGAAGGGGATCAGCAGCAGCTTCGCCGCGCGACGGCGGCCGCCGGATCGGCGGGCGGGCGCCGTCACTGCGCGTACCCCAGGGCGCGGAGGCCCTCGCGGGTCTCGGGGTCGAACTCGGGAGCCTCCGGAGGCGGGAGCAGGGACGACGCGGCATCGAGGGCGAGGAGAGAGCCGACCGCCTGGGCGCCCGGGCCGCGTTCTGGCGCGAGCGGCGCGCGCTCACCCGGATCCTGGTCGAGGCGGTACCCCGTGGGCGCCCCCTTTCGGTCCACGATGGCCTTCCAGGGCCATCGCAGCAGCGACCGCCGGTGCAGCCGCGGCCTGGCCCGGTCCTCGAAGGGCGGATCGGGGTGGAGCTCCGCGACGAGGTCGCGGCGGGCCAGAGGGTCGCCGCCGAGGAGCGGGCGCCCCCGCATGCCGCGAGCCGGCTCGACTCCTGCCAGGGCCAGCAGCGTGGGCGCCACGTCGAGGAGGTCCACCGGCTCCGTGCGGCGCACACCCTCACCGGGCGCGCGCGCATCGTGGACCACCAGCGGGACGCGCAGCGACTCCTCGTAGAGGGTGAGCCCATGGAACCAGCCTCCGTGCTCCGCAAACTCCTCGCCGTGGTCCGAGACGAAGATGAGCACGGTATCGTCCCAGTATCCCTTCTCGTCGAGGAGCGAGACCAGCTGACCCAGCCCACGGTCCGCCGCCGCAACCTCGGCGTCGTAGAGATCGATGAGCCAGCGCTGCCCATCCGCCCCGAGAGTCAGACGCCCGGCGGCCAGGTCGACAACGTAGTTACTGCTCGCGCGTGTCTCGCCATCGACGCGCGCAAACGCCCGGCGCAGGTTCTCGGGCGGCGCGTACGGGGCGTGGGGCTCCATGTAGTGGACGTAGAGGAAGAGCGGCTCGCTGCTGGAGACCGCGAGGCGCGCCGCGAGGGCCCGGTTCACCTCGGGCGCGCGAGCGGCCCGCAGCCGCTCCCCCGAGCTGCGCTCCAGGATCGCTCCGCCCTGTCCCTCGTCCAGCCGGACCGAGAGCCCCCGCCAGGCATCGAAGCCCCGGGTGAGGCCTGACGCGGGGTTCACGTGCACGAAGTTCGCCGAGACCCCCACGGTACGATAGCCGGCCTCGCCCAGGAGCTCCGCGAGGGTGGGAATCTCCGCAGCCAGGGCCTCGGAGAAGGACACCGCGCCATGCTCGCTGGGCCGGCGTGCCGTGAACAGTGACGCCACCGAGGGTTTCGTCCACGAGCTCGGCGCGCGTGCGTTCTCGAAGACGGTGCCGGTGGCCGCCAGCCGATCGAGGTGGGGCGAGGTGGCCCGCGAGTAGCCGTACGTTCCCAGGTGATCGGACCGCAAGGTGTCGACGACAACCAGGACCAGGTTGGGCCGCCGAGGAGGATCGCTGCGGCAGCCAGACCCGAGACCGCACAGCGAGGCGAGGAGAAGGGCCCCGATTCCGGGCCTCAAGACGACTCGTCCAGGTAGCCCAGGGCGCGAAGGCGCTCGCGATCGAGGGGAGAGAGCTCGTCGGGGACGATCCTACCGGTGCCGAGCTTGCTCGTCAGCTCCTCGATGCGCCGGCGCTGGACCTCCACCACCTCCGGGTGGTCCGCCGCCACGTTCCGGGTCTCTCCGGGGTCCTGGACCAGGTCGAAGAGCTGCTGCTCGCCATCCTCGCGACGGACGGTGCTCTTCCATCGCCCCCGGAGGTAGGTGCGGTAGAAGAGCTCGCCGACGAAGAGCTCCTCGGGCTCGAGGTCGTCGGTCTTGCGTGCCTCGAGACCGGCCAGGTTCTGGATGAGCTCGTGGACGTCCTCGCTGCGAAGGAAGCCTGGCAGCCGAGCGTCGGGAGCGGGCGCGATGAGGAGCGGGATCTCCAGCACCTCCTGGAAGCTCGGATTGCCGAGATGGTTGGGGCCACCCCTCCCCGGGTGGGGATCGTCGAGCCGCTCCCCGTGGTCCGCGGTGAGCACCACCACCGAGTCCTCGAGCAACCCCCGGCGCTCGAGCCCTCGGAGCAGATGGCCGACTCCCTCGTCCGCAGCGGCTACCCCGGCCTGGTAGGAGAGGCGGCGGAGACCGTAGTCGTGGGCGTCCATGTAGTGGACGTAGAGGAAGAAGCGGTCCCGGGGGCGGTCGTCCAGAGCGCGGAAGGCGGCTGCGTTGACCCGCGGGGCGCTGCGGAGCAGCACCGAGGGAGGCATGCGCTGCAGCACCTTGCCCTCCCGTACCTTCGGCTTCTCCCCGACCTCCACCCAGTCGTCGAAACCACGGCTGAAACCCGAGGGCTCGTAGAGGAACTCGTTCGATGCGATCCCCATCGTCCAGTACCCGGCCTCACGCAGACGCTCTGCGAGGGTCGGCAGGGTGCTCGGGACGCAGAGCAGTTCCTCCTCGGT
Organism: Myxococcota bacterium; assembly: GCA_039714895.1. Classification (GTDB taxonomy): domain Bacteria; phylum Myxococcota_A; class UBA9160; order UBA9160; family DASRUS01; genus JBDLIK01. The sequence goes on from JBDLIK010000061.1 coordinate 10,157, forward strand.
GAAGCGACTCAGGCCGCACCAGGTCCGACTGTTCCAGGCGAGCGACTCGGTGGGCGTTGTTCCTTCGATGCTGGGAGTTCGTCCGGTGAACAGCGCCGCCATCGACATCGAGGTCTGGTGGTAGGAGGCCAGTAGCCGCGGAAACGCCAGGCCGCGTTCCGCGATGGCGTCGATGTGCGGCGTCCTCCGCTCGGCTCCGTAGACGGAGAGGTGGTCGCGGCGGAGGGTATCGACCACGATCAGGATCAGGCGCTCGGGACCGTCGGAGCGTGACCCCCAGAGTGCGGCGCCGAGCGTGATCCCCCCGAGGAGCGCGCATCCCAGCAACAGCTTCCACCCATCCACTCGCACGCTTCGACTCCGGCCCGGCTCGGCATGGTACTGGCTCTCCGCCGGCAGGGGAATGCCGCGATCTCAGCGGATGTATCCCAGGCTTCGCAGGAGCTCCGCCTCGTTCTGCCGGGGCAGCTGCCCCGGCGTCTCCGATCCAGGTTCCGGATAGTGCTCGACGAGCCGGGCCTTGTAGTCCTCGAGAGCACCCGCCATGGCGGTGTGGATGACATCCCCCGGATCGTAGAGGTTTCGGGTCTCACCGGGATCGCTCGCCAGGTCGAACACCTGCATCTCCCAGCGCCCTTCTTCCACCTTCTGGTGCTTGTAGACGATGTCCTCATCGCGGATCGACACCCAGACGAGGCCCACGTCGATGCGCGGGAAGTAGCTGCGCGCGACCGCCCACACCTCGCTCCAGCGGGGCTCGTGCATCTGCCTGAACACACTCCGGGCGAGAACGGCAGTGTGGGACGGAGCCGCCAGGCGGCGAGCGGGTGCATCGCCTCGGATGGCGTGCGAGAGATCCTCGCCCGTGACACCAACCCCAGAGGCGACGGGGACCGAAGCGAGGCTCGCCAGCGTCGGGAAGACGTCCATCGATCGGGTCACGCCCTCGTAGAACCCGCTCCCGGAGCCCGGAACCCGCACGATCAGGGGCACGTTGAGCACTTCGGGAGCAAGCTGCAGACTATGACTCCACTTGAATGGAGC
>JBDLIK010000062.1:0-11070 GCA_039714895.1 Myxococcota bacterium
TCCCGATCGGTCGTTTCGCGCCTATCCAGGCAGCCCCGACCCGAGTGGCCGAAGCGGCACGGGAACGTGTCGCTCGTCTACGCCGTGTTCCTCATCGTCTACAGGCTGACCGGCTTCAAGCAGAGGGCGCCCCTGCTGCCCAACCCGTACAAGAAACTCAATGAGGTCCTGGAGAAGGGACTCAGCAACGTCGCGGACGAGCGGGTCCCGAGCGGGCCCCCACCGGAGTTCATGATCCACGCCGGTGACCAGATCTACTTCGACTTCCCGTTCCCGCAGCGAGCGCCAACGGAGGCGGCGTATCGGCTCGCCTACAAGGAGGCCTGGTTCGAGGACGACCAGTTCCGCCGCTTCCTGAGCCAGTGCCCTCAGTACATGACGCTCGACGACCACGAGATCGTGGACGGGTTCGCGACCGACGGGGTTGTCCCGAAGGGCCGCGATCCGTACGAGTATCTGGAACCTGCGACCCAGGCGTACAGGGAGTACGTGAACTCCCGGCATCCCACAGCCGACGACTCGCTCTTCTACAAGTTCGATCACGGCACGACCCGCTTCTTCGTCATGGACACCCGAACCCAGCGCTCCGACCACAGCGGAGAGATGATCGATCCGAAGCAGATGTGCCGGTTCAAGGAGTGGCTGATCACCTACAAGGACGACCTCAAGTTCGTCGTCTCCAGCGTTGCCTTCGTTGCCGAGGTGAAATCCAAGAAGAACGCCAATCGCAAGAGGGACGAGCGGGACGACAAATGGAGTGGCCGGCCCTTCCGGGCCCAGCGCGAGGAGATCATCGAGTTCCTGCACGAGAACCGCATCGAACGCGTCGTGTTCCTCGTGGGGGACATGCACTGTTGCTATCACGCCAGCATGCGAATCGGCTGGCCGCACGACCGTACCACCGTCCACGAGCTCGCCGGCGGTCCGATCTACCAACTCCAGTTCGGCTCCCGCGATGAGTTTCTCGATGAGCATCGGGGCGTCCTGGGTGCCGACGGGAAGCTCCCGGTCCGGACCTCCCTTCAGCAGTTCCACGGCGCCGCCAGCGGCGTCCTGTACGTGAACGTCAGGCCCGAACCCTCGCCGGAAGTCCGCTGGCAGGTGGTTCGCACGAGCCCCGACCTCAAGGAAACGTTCAAACCCCGTCCGCTGTCCGGCCGGATCCGCTTCGAGGAGCATCACCATTCCTGACTCCGACCGCGTTTTCGATGCGATTGTGATCGGCACGGGATTCGCAGGCGCCGTGACGGCATGCCGCCTGACCCAGGCCGGCCGGAAGATCTGCGTCCTCGAGCGCGGCCGCCGCTACGAGCCGGACGACCTGCCCGTCTATCCCGCCGAGCGGCCGAGCCGAGACCCGACGGGCGCTGCGCCCGAATACGTCCAGCCCGATCTCTCCCGCTGCTTCTGGAACCTGGGGCAGGGGCTGTGGGACGTCCGCGACCTGGGCGACGTGGTGGTCGGGCAGGCTGCGGGCTACGGCGGCGGCTCGTTGATCTACGCCAACGTGCACCTGCGCGCGCCCGCCGAGGTCTTCGAGCACAGATGGCCACGAGAGTACCGGCGGGATCTGCTCGGTCCCTACTACGACCTCGCAGCGTACATGCTCGACGCGAAGAAGATGCCGGACCCTCTGAGGCCGCCCAAGCGGGCCCAGCTGAAGCGCGCCGCCGAGAAGCTCACGGACGACCCGCGCAACCCGCGCGTCTGGTACTTCGATCCTCCGCTGGCGGTCAACTTCCCAGCCGCGGGAGTGGCGGCGAGTCGAGACGATCGCCCGCGCAAGAACCGCTGGGGGCGCGAGCAGCGCACCTGCGACCTGCGGGGCGACTGCTGCTTCGGGTGCACCAAGCAGGCCAAGAACACGCTGGATCTGAACTACCTGGCCATCGCCGAGGACGCGGAGAAGCGAGGGAAGCCTGCGCCCGACATCCGGACCCTCGCCGAGGTCATCTCGATCGAGCAGTTGATGGAGAACGGCTCCCTCGTCTACCAGGTCGACTACCTCGACCACCTCTTCGGAGGAAGAGAGGTCCCCGTCCGAGGCAAGGTCGTCTTCCTGTGCGCCGGCGCCGTCAACACGACCGAGCTTCTGCTCAGATGCCGCCAAGCCGAGAAGCTCAAGTTTCCGCAGGAGGAGCTCGGAACGAAGTTCCACCCGAACGCAGACACCCTCGCCGCCGTCTTCGACTGCGAGGAGGTCCAGGAGACGGATCGCGGTCCCACGATCACCGGGGCACTCCTTTACTCCCGCGACTCCGACGACCCGGATCGCTTCCAGCACGGGGGCACGACCGCCCGCGATTGGTTCCTGATCGAGGACGGCGGGATGCCGACGGCTCTCGAGCCCCTGCTGGGCACCTTCCGGAGCCCCGTCTGGGCGGGCCGGAACCGCTATCGCGAGGGTCCTGCGTCCCGGCCCCCCGGAAGGCAGTTCTACGCCGACCTTCCGTTCGAGAACGTGGTGGACGTGCTCTCCGGGCTGACACGAGGCGCGGTCCGGGAGGGCTTCTCCCGGGCGCTCTCCATCGCCGAGCAGATGCGCGCCGGACGCCGGGGCCAAGGGCTCTCCCGCGAGAAGATCTCGGATCTGCTGCCCGATCAGCTCGAGAAGGCCCTGCAGGCGAGCCGCAAGGATCTCCTCGAGGCATCGACCGTCGCGGCGGAGCCGGTGGTCGAGCGCTTCCTCGTGAAGACTGCCGAGAAGCTCGAGACGAGGTACCCCGAGCTCGACGACCGGATCCGGGCGGCGTTCCCCATCGAGGGGCTCGAGATCGGGGACATGCAGGACCTCCACCTCGCGCAGAGGGTCCTGCGGCTGGCGGTGCAGTTCGTCTGGGGCAGCGAAGGCGGCATGGTGGAGCGCCTCGTCGACCTGCTCGGGACGCTGCTGGTGCCGGAGGGGAGCACGCTCGTCGATCGCGCGGCCGACCTGCTGCGCTGGGCGCTGGACTACCGGCCGGGCGACGGCCATACGGCGCTCCTGCTCTCCATGGGGCGCGATTCGCGTCCCGGTGAGCTGGGGCTGGCCGTGGACCCGCCCTCTGCCGGTAGCAGGGTCGCGGGAGAGAACGGGGCGGCCAGCCTGTTGAGCGCCCCCCTGGTGACAAAGGGCACCTGGGGCGACGTCGATGCGGCGGGGACGCTGCTGCTGGCCGACATCGAAGGGGGCTTCAAGGTCGGCGAGTCGCTGGTGGTGGACAACCGGATCATCGGCACCGCCACCTCCGAACCCATGGAGCTGACCCTGATCGAAGCCGGAGAGTCCAGGGCGGCCGGGGTGTGGGCCCTGCGCTTCACGATGGCCATCCAGGACCTGCCCACGGCTCCACTTCGAGCGAAGCTGCCCGGGCCCCTGGAAGCTACCGAGCGGGTCGTGCAGGAGCGGATCCTGCGCGACCTCGCCGCGGATGCCTGGAACGGCGAGCTCCGGACCAACCCCGCGTGGAGCATCCTGGGCCGCCGGGTGACCGTGCACAGCCAGGGCGGATGCCCGATGGGCACGGTGACCCGGCCGAACGGCGAGGTCATCGGCTGCGACGGCTTGTATGTGATGGACGGGGCGGCCCTTCCGACGCCGGTAGGCGTGAACCCCTCGGCCACCATCACCGCGATCGCCGAATACAAGATCGAGAAGTACATCGCGACGCTTCCAGGCCGCGAGGGGTGGCGCGCCGACGAATTCGATGACGCGCTCCGCTGGGCGGGAGAAGGGATCGAAGCGGACGGTCGGGAACCGGAACGGCCGAGAATCCGGCGCGATGAGCTCGACCCCATCGGAGACCTCGAGAGGCGCGAGAACATATCGGCTCGGCAGAGCGCGCCCCCGCGTCACGAGCCCCTCGGCATCGAGTTCCGGGAGAGGATGGAGGGGTTCCATGCCCGGTCGGGGTCGGACCCGAGCGAAGACGTCGAGCGCCATCGACAGGAAGCCCTCGATCCCTATCGGAAGGACGAACGCAAGGGCATCGACGCCTCGGCGAAGATCGTCACGGACCTCAAGGTGGAGATCGCCGATCTGGCGCTCTTCCTCGAAGCTCACCGTGAAGCCCGCGAGAACGGTCCCGCGGAGTTCCCGAAGATGAGAGTCACGGGCACGGTCACGCTGAACTTCGTCCCCGAGCTCACGTTCACGGGAACCGTGGAGGAAGGCAGCTACCTGCAGCTCCTGGATCCGACCCCTGGCCAGGGGCGGGAGGAGCGAATTCTGATCTACGAACTCTGCTTCCGTCTGCGCGACTTCAGGTACATCCTGCTCGGCAACAAGTACATCCGCGACGACCCGAGCTTCGACGTCTGGCAGGACGCGACGACGCTCTTCTTCGACCTGCTGAGACAGAGGGGAGAGGACCGGATCCCCGTGAGGCGAGGGATCCTGAGACTCCCGGTGAGCGAGTTCCTCGAGACGCAGATTCCCAGCTTCATCGTGAAGCACACCGAAGACCCCGCGCGCCAGAGCTGGGCTCTGGCGGCGTTCGGCCAGTATTTCTTCGGTAACCTGATGGACGTGTACGTTCCCCAGCTGGACCGGGTCGCCGAGGTCGTGAAGGGCGTGATGGGACGGACCCATGTCTGAGTTCCCCGGTGTCGAGACCTTCCCCCTAGAGGGGCCGGATGGCATCCGGATCCTTCTACACAGGAAGAGGAACGCCCGGGGCGCGCCCGTGCTGCTGCTCCACGGCGCGAGCGCCCGGCACGACACGTTCAAGATCCCCGCGGCGTCCGCCCGTGAGCCGCGCAGTCTCATGGACTGGCTCGCCGACCGGGGCTACGAGCCCTGGCTCCTGGACTGGCGCGGGAGCGGCCTGGTCCTCGACGAGCTGGGGCCCGAGGGCGTGCGAGCCAAGAGCCGGTGCTTCGATCTCGACCAGGCCGCGCAGCACGACATCCCTGCTGCCCTCGAATACATCCGGAGGTTGAGGGAGCCCCCCCTTGGCGCCGTTGGCCATTGCATGGGCGCCGCGGTCCTGGCCCAGGCCATCGCTTCGGGCAGCGTGACGCGCGAGCAGCATGGTCTGACGCGCGTGGTGCTGTTGACCATCGGGCTCTTCTACGAACCCCCCCTGGACAGCCGGCTCAAGGTGCAGGATCACATCCTCGAGCGCCTGCTCGACGAGCGAACAGACGTGCACGCCGTCGATCCGCGACAGCCGTTCCCCGAGCAGCTCCAGAAGCTCTACGCGAAGTGGCCCGACGCCCTGCGACCCCATCCGAAGGAGAGCAAGTCGTCTGTGCACGAGATGTGTGCTCGGCTTGCCTTCATGTACGGCATCCCCTACCTGGAGCGGAACCTGGTCGAGGAGATCCATGGCGCCCAAGAAGATCGCGCCGAGCTGCCGAAGCAGTTCGGACCGATACCGCTCCGCATGTACGTCCACGCCGCCCGCAACTCACGGCGAGGCTGGGCGGCCAGCTACGAATCGGAGAACGAATTCGATCTGATGGAGCCGCAGCAGAAAGAGACCGAGCCGTCGAACGAGAAAGCCTCGGCCGATGTGTCGGCCCGAGAGCGCTTCGACCGGCTGGACCGGGTCACCCTCATCACCGGCGACCGGAACCAGCTCTGGCATCGCGACAGCATCGACCGCATGTACGAGTGGCTCACGCGGGGCACCCGACGTCCGAGCCTGAGGGACAAGTACAAGAAGGTGATCAAGCGCGGCTACGGCCACCAGGACCTGCTGTGGGGGCGGGACGCTTCGCGGGACGTGTTCTCCGACATCCTGAAGGGGCTGACCATCCCCCTGCGGCGGGACGAGGCCCGGGAGCAGGCCCGCGACCGACGGAAGCAGCCCGGCGCGTACCCCGATTCCCCCCGCCGCAGGGACTAGCCGGGCTCCTGGATCTGGCACCCCGTACTGCGGAACCCCTTTAGAGTCGCAGCGTCGCGAGGAGCGCGCGGGCCTCCCTCAAGTCGGTCGTCTGGAAGCCCTCGGTGAACTCCTCGTAGACCGGGGCGAGCAGATCCAGGGCCTGCCCGCTCTGGCCGCGCTTCGCGAGCAGACGAGCCAGGCCGGTCGCGGCGCGCAGCTCGAACGACCTTGCGCCCTGGCTCCGTGCGATCGACAAGGCTCGAAGCAGGAGCACCTCCGGCTCTTCGCTCACGTCTCCATCGCGGTCGAGCAGGATCTCGGCGCGCAGCCGGTGCATCTCGGCGTCGCAGAAGGGCTGCCCCATCTCCCGGGAGCGGGCACAACCCACTGAGAGCACCGCCAGCGCCTGGTCGTGTCGGCCAAGCCGCCGCTCTGCTTCTGCGAGCGAGGCGAGGAACAGCGGCGCGCCGACGCCCGTCGCAGTACGCGCGAGCGCGGCGAGCGCCTGCTCGATTTCAGCGAGGCCGGCTTCGCCCTCGCCAGCCTCGGCGCGTGCCCACCCGCGCAGGCATCGCCCCAGGCTCAGGTAGAGCGGAAATCCGCGCTCTTCGGCAATCGCGATGATCTCTTCGGCGAGCTCCGTCGTGATCGCGGCCTCCCGGCGCAGGTAGCGAACGGTTCCTTCCCAGAAGAGCGCAGAGGCGAGGCTCATCGGATGCTCGAGCCGTCGCGCGAGCGCCACCGCCTGCTGGCTCATCGCCACCGCCCGGTCGGGACGACCGAGGTTCCAGTGGCACAGGCCCGCAAACGAGAGCCCGTTCACGCCGCGGTCGTTCCCGGCCGTGGCCGCGAAGACCGCGTGGCGCTCCGGATCGTACGCCTGGATCGCCTGCTCGATGTGATGCAGTGCGCGCTCGAAATCGCCCCGAAAAAAGAGCGGCTGGCCGAGGGCGAGATGCGCGGCAAGCAGGTCCAAGCCGTCGCCCCGGCGTTCGGCGGCCTCGAGAGTCTGCTGCGCCAGCTCGGTCGATCGGGCGAGGTCGCCCTTCACATAGTAGAAGACCGCAAGGCCCTCTAGGATGCGCGGCAGATCCGGCGTCTCGCCACTCTGGAGCACCAGCTTCCGCGCTCGCTCGTAGGCGGCCCCGGTGTCCGGATCTGCCCATCCTCGCGCTGCGCCCAGAGGCGCTGCGATCGCCACCCGCAGCCGCAGCTCCTGTTGGTTCCGCTCGAGGCTCTCGGGAAGCGTCTCGAGCAGCGTGAGAGCACGGCTCAGATGACCGATCGCTTCCGTGTTCGCGGAGTGCTCCGTAGCCCTCTCGCCGGCCCACCGATAGGCGAGAATGGCCTTCTCGGCGAGCCCCGCCTCCTCGTAATGCCGCGCGATCAGCTCGGGCTCGGACTGGACGCGCTCGGGGTAGCGCGCCTCGAGGACCTCGGCGACGCGGGCGTGGAACTGTCGGCGCACGCTCTTGAGCAGCGACCCGTAGGCGGTCTCCTGGATCATCCCGTGCTTGAACGCGTAGCTCGCCTGCGGCGGGCTCCCTCGCGGGTACAGCAGGTCGGCGTCGACGAGGCGAGCGAGACCGTGCTGGAGCGCATCCTCCGGCCAGGGGGAGACGTCGCGGAGCAGCTCGTACAAGAACTCCCGTCCCAGCACCGCGGCGAGCTGGGCCAGGGCCTTGCCTTCACCGAGCCGGTCGAGGCGTGCCATCAGCGAGTCGTGGAGCGTGGCGGGGACGACCCGCTCCTGCATCGATTCTCTCAGGGTCTTGGTGAGCTCTTCCAGGAAGAGCGGGATGCCGTCCGCGCGCTCGACGATCCGCGCTACGACGCCCTCGGGAAGCGGCCGATCGCGCGTCATCGCTGCGATCAGCCTTCCAGCCGCCTCACAGCTCAGGCGTTCGATGGCGAGATCCGTCGCCGGGAAGCTGCCCGACCAGGGCGGCTCGAACTCCGGCCGGAAGGTGAGGAGCGTCAGCACCTTGGCTCCCGAGAGCTCTGCGAGCAGAAGTCCCAGGAACTCCAGCGTCGAAGGGTCGCACCAGTGGAGATCCTCGACCACGAGCAACAGCGGCTGGCGCTCGCCGAGCGCCAGTGCCCAGCCCACGAGCGTTTCGAGCGTCCGCTGTCGCTGGAGCTCAGGGCTCATCTGGAGAGGGGGGCTGCGATTCGGTGCCGGCAGTGAGAGCAGCTTCGCGATCAACGGCACCGCTTCAGACTCGGGAAGCCCCGTGGCCGCGATGCCATTCTCGAGGCGCGCAAGCTTGGCCTCGGGCTCGTCGCCCCCCTGGAACCCCAGTCCCCGCTCCATCAGCTCGATCAGCGGATGGAAGGCGCTCCCTTGGGTGTAGGGGGAGCAGCGGCACTCGAGCCAGCCGTGGGCCTGCTCGACGAGCTGTTCGCGAAGCGCCAGCAGCAGACGCGACTTGCCGAGCCCGGCCTCGCCGGAAATCAGGACCGCCTGTCCTTCGCCCTGCTGCGCGCGCCTCCAGAGCTCGAGCAACGACGCGACCTCCCGCTTCCGTCCCACGAACGGAGTGAGCCGGGCTGAATCCACCTCGAGGCGACTTCGCACGCCGGTGGCCTGGAGGACGGCGAACGCGCGAACCGCCGCCACCACTCCCCGCAGCGGCGGAGTCCCGAGATCCTTCGTCACGAACATCCCCGGGACGATCCGGCGCGTCGCGTCGCTGATCACGATCGTGTCGGGCTCGGCCGCATCCGCCAGACGCGCGGCGACGTTCGTGGTGTCGCCGAGGGCGAGCGTCTCGCTGCGGCTTCCGCTTCCCATCGCAGCCACCACGACCGGGCCGGTGTGGATGCCGATGCGCACCGCGAGGCGGATGCCGCGTCCGGCCTCGAGCCGCTCGTTCAGACCCGCCAGCGCCGTCAGGATCTCGAGGCCCGCGCGCACGGCGCGCTCGGCATCCTCCTCGTGAGCCTGCGGGTAGCCGAAGTACACCAGGACCCCGTCGCCCAGGTACTGCGCGACGTGGCCCTCGTAGCGGGCGATCCCCAGCCCGGCCGCCTCCTGGTAGGCACGCAGGACGTCGCGCCAGTCCTCGGGGTCGAGACGCCCCGAGAGCTCCGTCGAGCCCACCAGGTCGCAGAACATGACTGTGAGCTGTCGGCGCTCGCCCGCCGGCGCCGGAGCGATTGGCGCAGCGGCGGCGGCCCCCGGCCCGACCCAGGAGAGGAGCTTGCCCTCACGAGCCGCCACCTGCTGGACGTCCACGAGCTCCGTGACCAGCGCCTCGAGCCCGTCGTCGTCGAGCTCGAACTCGAGCTTCAGTGCGCTCAGCGAAACGCGGCCCTGCTCCTCCAGGTAGATCTTCGATCGCCGGACTATGCCGAGAAAGCTCACCGCCAGAACCGCCCGTTGGGACCTCGGGCATTCTGGCCCCCTGGGGAGTCGAGGTCAACGCTGCTGGGACTCCGCGCGCGCGTCGTGGGGTCCATGGACGAAGCCCGCGTGTGCCGCTGAACGGCGTTCAGCCCCCGGCCCGGACCGGCGGTCCCGAGTCGCCCGACCTTTCCAGGGCAACCGCTCACGCTGTATGATCGAGCCTTCGCCGTACCGGGGGGCCACCGGCGAGGGGCCCGATGGCCGACTGCCCGCGCTGCCAGCATCCGCGCTCTCCTGGCGCCCGCTTCTGCTCCCGCTGTGGGACGGAGCTGGCCGAGCCCGCGCACGGCGCGCCCGGGGGCGGCGAGGTCGACGGCGAACGTCGGCACCTCACGGTCATGTTCTGCGACCTGGTCGAGTCGACCGCGCTCAGTGAGCGGCTGGATCCCGAGGAGTTGCGCGACCTGCTCGCCGCCTATCACGAGACCTCCGCGAGCGTCGTCGAGCGGTTCGAAGGCCACGTCGCCCAGTATCTGGGAGACGGACTCCTCGTCTACTTCGCCTACCCGCAGGCGCACGAGGACGACGCCGAACGGGCGGTGCGGGCCGGGCTCGCCATCCTCGAAGAGCTCGCAGGGATCAATCCGCGCCTCGCGCGAGAGCATGGGATGGGCGTCGCGGTGCGGATCGGCATCCACACGGGTCCCGTCGTGGTAGACGAGGCCGGGGGAGCCCAGCAGCACGAGGCGGTGGCACTCGGGTACCCGGTGAACCTGGCCGCGCGGCTGCAGGCGATCGCCCGACCCGACTCGGTGGTGATCAGCGAATCGACGCTGCATCTGGTGCAGGGTCTCTTCGTGACGGAGGATCTCGGCACCCACACCTTGAAGGGCGTCAGCGAGCCGATCCCGGTCCACCGCGTGCTGCGGCCGAGCGGAGTGCGCAGTCGCCTCGACGTGGCGGCCGCGGCTGGTCTCTCGCCCCTCGTCGGACGTGAGCAGGAGCTGAGCTTCCTCCTCGAGAACTGGGATCACGCGCGCGAGGGGACGGGGCGGGTGGTGCTCGTCCGGGGCGAGCCGGGGATCGGGAAGTCGCGTCTGGTGCTCGCACTGCGCGATCGACTCGCCGACGAGTCGCACGGTTGGCTCGAGTGCCGCGGCTCGACCCATCGAGAGAAGAGCGCCTTCCACCCGGTGATCGACCTGCTGCGGCAGCGGCTCGAGCTGACGCTGGAGACCTCTCCCGAGGAGCAGACCGAGCGGATCGAGCGCGCGCTCGACCGAGCGGGCCTTGATCGGGAGGAGACGCTTCCGTTGTTCGCGGGGCTGCTGTCGCTGGAGCCTCCCGAACGCTACCCGCCGCTGGGACTCAGCGCCGAGGCGCAGCGGCGCAAGATGCTCGAGTCCCTGGCCCGCTGGCTGTCGGAACTGGCAGCACAGCAGCCGACCGTCCTGGTGGTGGAGGACCTGCACTGGACCGATCCCTCGAGCCTCGAGCTGCTGGAGCTCCTGATCGCGAGAGCACCGACGGCGCCGGTCCTCCTGGTCCTCACCTTCCGTCCGACCTTCGTGCCCCCCTGGGCCGGTCGCCCCGCGCTGGAGGAGATGACACTCCACCCCCTCACCCGCCGGCAGACCACCGAGCTGGTGGGCGCGATCACCGGCGACCGGAGGCTCCCGTCGGCGGTGCTCGACGAGGTGGTGAAGAAGACGGATGGCGTGCCCCTGTTCATCGAGGAGCTGACCAAGAGCGTGCTCGAGTCCGGCCTGCTCGCGGACCGAGCGGACGGCGACGCTCCGGCGGATCGGCTTCCCGAGCTGGCGATCCCGTCGACGCTCCAGAACTCCCTCATGGCGCGCCTCGATCGCCTCGGCCCTGCCAAGGAGGTGGCGCAGCTGGCAGCGGTCC
>JBDLIK010000063.1:0-10938 GCA_039714895.1 Myxococcota bacterium
CACCGAGGCTCGAGCGGTTCCAGGTGCATGCCCTCTACCGCCCGAGCCAGAACGTGGGTGGCGATCTCTACGACGTCGTCCGCGTCGACGATCGCACGCTGATCCTGCTGATTGCGGATGCGGCGGGGCACGGGCTCAGCGCCGCGATGCTGGCGGTGCTGTTCCGCAGCCAGCTTCCGTTCATCGATCCGGACTCGCGGACTCCGCGCTCTCCCCGCGACGCGCTCCGGGCCGCGAACCGCTCCCTGTGCGAGGGCTTTCCCGCTCCCGGACTCTTCCTCACCGCCGCCTACTGCCTGCTGGATCTGGAGACCGGCAAGGCCGCCATCGCTTCGGCCGGGCACCCCCCGCTGCTCCTGCTGCGGCGCCACGGGGGGATCGAGCGCGTCTTCCACAGCGGTCCGGCTCTGGGTCTCTATCCCGACGCCGACTTCGCCCAGCAGGAGCTGAGTCTCGAGTTCGGCGATCGGCTCCTCTTCTACAGCGATGGATTCTACGATCGCATTCCGGGGGAGGACGGTGCCTTCGGCGGAACGATCGCTGCTGCGCTCGACGAACAGGCCGAGGCCCTGCCGGGTGCCCTGCAGCGACTGGTGGATCCACCCCAGCGACCCGGGGACGGAAGCGATGCCGAGCCAGCGGACGACGTCACGGTCCTGCTGCTCTCCGCCACCCCCGGGCCCTCCGTGCTCGACAACCGTCTCCCGCAGCTCTCCCCGGCCCCCGCCCTCCCTGCCAGACGCTCCCGGATCCTCTCGGGGGCGGGCCCGGATCATGCGGTGCTCTCCATCCAGGGCCGACCGGACTGGGCACAGAGCGCCGCATTCCACGCCGAGTGCGTTGCCGCCATCGAAGCCGGACGCGGCCTGATGATCGACCTGACCCTCTGCCCCCGGCTCGACAGCACCTTCCTCGGCACCATCCACGATCTCGCAGAACGAGCCGAGGCGGCGGACGTCGAGCTGCGCCTGCAGGGGGTCACACCGCCGCTGGAAGGTCTCTTCGTCGAGCTCGGCATGGCGCGCGTGCTGGATCACATGGTTCCGCGCATGCTCCCGCTGCCGAGCCGGATGGAGCCTCTCTCCGACGAGGTGCGGGACGACGCATCCCAAGCACTCCACATCCTGCGAGCCCACGAGGGTCTGGCGGCGCTCAGCGAAGCCAGCCGTCGCGAGTTCGACCCCCTGCTCGCGGTGCTGAGACGGGAGATCGCCGAGCAGGAGTCCGGCTGAGGGCCGACGGTCCGGCTGAGGGCCGACGAGGGCACTCGGATGTACGATCTCAGGAAGTTCACGCTTCGGGACATGACGGAGCTCGGCTCCGTCCTGCGCCGGATCGGCACCGGAGCCTCCACCATGGAGGAGGTGGCGGATCGCATCGTCCGCTACCTCTGCGACCACCTCGTCGACGGAGAGACCGGAGCAACCTGCTGCGCCCTGGTTCGGTTCTTCAAGACGCATCCTTATGGCGCGCTCGACGAGGACCTGCGTCAGTTCGCCCGGGAGATGCTGCACGGCCGCGAGGCTACGCCGCACATGAAGTGTCTCACCCTGCTCGCGACCGCGGGCCAACGACCGGAGTGGAACTCCCGCCGCGCATCGGCCGCCCACCGGGCGATCCCTCTCGCCAGTGAGAAGCTCGTCAGCAACGCCCCGATGATCTCGAGCCTGCTGGGGCAGCTCGGCGTCGAGGTCGGCGTGCTCCTCGATGCCGATCGGGAGCTGCTCGTCGAGTCGGAGCCTTCCTCGTTCAACGTCTTCTATGTTCCCGATGCACGCGGGAGCCCCTACATCCCCGCCCAGCGGGACTTCGTGGAGCCCGTGGGCGTGGGATCGGTCCTCGGCTTTGGCGGCATGCTGCCCAGGGGCGACATCTTCGCCGTGGTGCTGTTCCTGACGACGCGGGTGCCTCGCGAGACGGCGGAGCTCTTCCGGACCCTGGCGCTCTCGGTGAAGACGGCGGCGCTCCCCTTCGACGAGGCGGTGTTCGCGGCGCCGCCGGAGTCGCAAGGGGTCGACCGCGACCGGAGCGCCGCCGAGCTGCGCCGGCTCCGGGAGAGGATCGCCACGCTCGAGCAGCTTCTCGAGGTCTACGAGGACAGCGTCCTGGAGCAGTCCGATCGGCTCTACGCCGAGCAGGAACGCATGCGCTTCCAGAAGTCCCTGCTGGAGTGTCAGGGGGAAGCGTCCCCCGACGGCGTGATGAGCGTCTCCGTCGATGGGACCATCCTCTTCGCAAACGGGCGTCTCGCCGAGATGTGGGGAGTCCCCCAGCCCAGGGTCGGAACGAAGTCCTACGAGTGGGTGCTCCGTTCCCTCGCCGAGCGCACGATGGATCCCACAGAGTTCCTCGACAGATCCGCCGACCTCGAGAACGGAGAGCACAGCCGCCAGGAGGTCTCCCTGGACGACGGGCGAACCTTCGACCGCTACACGGCCCCGATCCAGGGACCCGAGGGGAGGATTCTCGGCCGGGTCTGGCATTTCCGCGACATCTCCACGACCAAGGAGATCGCCCGGATGAAGAACGAGTTCATCTCGTCGGTGAGCCATGAGTTCCGCACTCCGCTCACCTCCATCCGGGGGTCTCTCGACCTGATGTTGAGCGGCGTGAGCGGGACCCTGCCACCGGAGGCGATGGACCTGGCCAAGGTCGCACAGGGCAATTGCACTCGTCTCGTCCGTCTGATCAACGACGTGCTCGACATCGAGAAGATCGAGGCGGGTCGCATGGAGTTTCGGCTGGAGCTGCTCGAGCTCGAGCCTCTGCTGGAGCGATCGGTCGAGCTGATGGCGTCCTACGGCGAGCGGCTCGGCGTCGGCTTCCGGATCGAGACCTCCGCGCCCGGCGCACGCGCCCGGGTCGACGCCGAACGGCTGATCCAGGTCGTCGAGAACCTGCTCTCGAACGCGGCCAAGTTCTCGCCATCGGGGGGTACGGTGCGCCTCCTCCTCGCTCGAAGCGGCGACCGAATCCGCGTCAGTGTGGTCGACAGCGGCCCCGGGATTTCTCGCGAGTTCCAGGGCCGGGTGTTCGAAAAGTTCACCCAGGGACCCCCGTCGGACGCGCACAGAACTGGCGGGACCGGGCTCGGGCTCCACATCGCCCGACGCATCGTCGAGCAGCTCGGAGGGACCATCGACTTCGAATCGAGGCCGGGAGCGGGGACCACCTTCCGCTTCGAGCTGCCGGAATGGCATGCGAGCGAGGACGGGGAGGCAGCGACTTGAGCATCCGGAAGATCCTGATCGCGGACGACGACGCGGACATCCGTCTGGTGGGCGAGCTCTGCTTGCGCCGGATCGGCGGCTGGGAGGTGGTGATGGCTTCCTCGGGAGAGGAGGCGCTCGATCGCGCCCGGCAGGAGCAGCCCGACGTGATCCTGCTCGATGTGATGATGCCCAACGGCGATGGGCCCACCGCCCTCGCAAAGCTACGCGAGGATCCCTCCACCGCGGCGCTGCCCGTGATCTTTCTGACGGCGCGGGTGCAGAAGCACGAGATCGAGTCCTATCGCAAGCTCGGCGCCGATGGAGTGATCCTGAAGCCCTTCGACGCCACGACGCTCCCGGACGAGATCCGGCACATCGTGGAGGCTCGCGACGCGCCGCAGACCGATTTCGCAGACGACCTCCTCCGCCTTCGCGAGACCTACCGAAAGCGTCTGCCGGGACAGCTCGACGAGCTCGGGGCGAGGCTGCGGGTTGCCCGGGAGGGGACACCGGCGAGAGAGCGGCTCGAAACGGCCCGAGACCTGGCCCACCGCCTGAAGGGGACCGCCGGAACCTACGGCTTCGACGAGGTCGGGGCCCGGCTGGAGAGGATCGAGGAGAAGCTCGACGGCCTGCTCGCGGGAAGGGCGACCGCAGACACGGGGTTCTGGGGCGAGATCGCGCGGGCTCTCCAGGCCGCCCAATCCCATCTCGGCACTGCCCCCTGAACGGCATCGCCTGCTGCGGGTCCCGCGCCGGCCTCAGAGCGGACCCTGGTACACCTCGACGAATCGGGTCAGCGGATCGGGCGGGGTCGCGAGGTTGGCGCCCCGATCCGTCCGGGCGCAGACGACGGCCGGGCCCGAGGCCGCCCGGGCGCGCTCGAGCGCGGGCTCGACTTCCTCGAGGCGCTCCACGTAGAAGCCCTGGCAGCCGAGCCCCTCGCCTACGCGATCCCAGCGCACCGTGCCCATCTCGGTCCCGAAGGTGCGCCCGTAGCGCAGGCGCTCGTTCGGCTCCTCCATGGTCCAGGAGCCCTCGGAGAAGACCACGGTGATCACGCCCGCACCTTCTCGCGCCGCAGACTGCATCTCCATGAAGTTGAAGCCGGCGGCTCCGTCCCCCGTCAGACACACCACCTCCCGCTCCGGGTCGCCGAGCTTGGCGCCGAGGGCCGAAGGGATCCCGGTGCCGAGCATGCCGAGCTCGAGGATGTTCAGATACGATCGCGGCCGGGTGGGAGGCAGGAACCAATGCGCCCAGAGCGAGGTGTTGCCGCCGTCCGTCACGTAGACGGCGTCGCGTCCGAAGACGCGTCCCACCGCCTGTAGCACCTGGGCCGGGTGCAGGCCGGGACCCGACCAGGCCTCCACCCCCGTCGACTGCTGCTGCCACCACTGCTGGTCGGCCTCCCGGTAGCGAGCGAGGTCGGCAGATTCCCTTCGGCGCAGGCCGCGCTTCTCCAGCACCCGCACCAGACCTTCGAGGGTGCTCCTGGCCTCGGCCACGATGCCGAGATGGAGCGGCCGGCTGACCCCAACGTGGCGGGGGTCGATGTCGATCTGGACGATCTTCTGGCCCTCGGCGTCCCCCCAGTACTTGTCGTAGGGGAGATCCAGGTTGCCGAGTCGCGACCCGACCACGAGAACGACGTCGGCCTCCCGCTTCACCGCGTCGCCGCCGGCGCCGAATCCGTACACACAGTTCGGGTGGTCGCGCGGGACGACGGCGCGCCCGGCCATGGTGGAGATCACCGGGCAATCGAGAAGCTCGACGAGCCGCAGCAGCGCAGCGTTGGCTTCGCCGCGATCGACGCCGGAGCCGGCCACCAGCGCCGGACGCTCGGCCCCAGCGAGGAGCTCCGCCACCTGCTCGAGCTGCGCTTCCGAGGGCTGGGGCGGCGCCGGCCGGTAGCGCTCGGGCGCGAGCACCCGCACGCGCGCTTCGTCCCCCATCTCGTACATCACGGGGGACGGCACCTCGAGCTGCACCGGTCCCGGGCGGCCGGTCCACATCTCGCGGAACGCCATCTGCGCCACCTCGGGGATGCGATCCCAGGAGAGGATGGGTCCTCCCCACTTCACGGCGGCGCTGAAGGCGTCGAGCTGGTCCTGCCCCTGGAAGGTGGAGGGAGGCGAGGGGTAGACGAGGCCGAGGCGGTGCTGTGCCGTGAGCGCGATCAGCGGGACGCCCTCGTGCCGCGCCGTGATCACCCCGGGTAGCAGGTTCGCCGAGCCGGGCCCGGGATTCCCGAGCACGACCGCTACCTGGCCGGTGGTCTTGTAGAGCCCCTCGGCCATGTGGGCGCCGGCGGCCTCGTGCCGGACCGGAACGAAGCGGATGCCCTGCCCTTCGAGGGCTGCCAGCAGCGGATCCACCTCGGGGCACGGAAGCCCAAAGACGAAGCGGATGCCCTCGCTCGCGAAGCAGCGTGCCAGGAGCTCTCCACCGCTGATCTCCGACATTGGGATTCCCTCCCGTGACGGAGCCTACCACCGGGGGGTGTCCCGAGGGAACTCCATGCGGACCCAGGTCCGCTGGGCCTGCTACGCGTTGGGGGGCGTCGGAGGCGCCGGAGCTGATGGGTCCTTCGGGCCCAGCGGTCCGGACAGGGCGGCGTTCAGGATTCGCTCCGCCGCCTGATTGGCGTCGAAGTAGGCCTCGGCGAGCTCCCGGGCGGCGCGGCAGTGCCGGGGGTAGTCGGCATTGATCCGCTCCAGAGCCTGGGCGGCTTCTTGGATGCTCTTGAAGCGGAACATCCCTTCCCCGTCGGGGAGGAAGGCGCTGGGCCCGGTGTGCTGCACCACCACCGGCTTGCCGCTGGCCAGGTAGCACGCCGTCCGGTCGCTCACCCAGGCGTTCTGGAACCAGATGCAGGACGGCCGGGCGCAGCTGAGCTCGCCGCGAGAGCGCTGGATGTAGCGCTGGTAGGTCTCGGGGCTGCTGGAGGCGCCGTGGGAGTGGCGGATGCGCCAGCCGCGGCTCTCGAGCAGGCAGCGCTCCTCGAGATCGGAATCGGCAAGATTGAGGGCCAGCTCGAGGGGCTGGTCGGTGTGGCGCGGCAGGTCCTTGAACTCCAGGAAGGAGACCCGCTTGGTGTTCTCCTTCAACACCTCCCGGCCGTTCTCCTGCATCGGAATCCAGGTGTTCGCCGACCAACCGGAGACGGTGGTGAAGGACTCGCAGGCCGGATCGAAGCTGTACGGCCACAGGTCGAGGCACACCACCGGGTGGAAGTGGATCCAGTCCACACCGCAGTCGGGAAAGGGGCTCCCCGGGATCCCCACGGTCTCTCCGGTGGTGAGATAGAGGTCGTGGGGCGGGACCACCAGCAGCTTGCTGTCGATCCAGAGCTGGAGAAGGCCCGGATCGATGTCCACCAGGGCCGTTCGCTTCGGCAGGGCGAGGAGGCTCGGGTGGATGGCGTAGTGGAAGTTGAGCAGCAGGTCCGCGCCCCGCAGCACCGCCTCGGCCTCGGATTCCGAGCTGCTGAGCCATTCCCGTCCTCCGTCGTCGTCGATGCTGCGGTACAGCAGTACCTTCCCCTCGAGGCCGAAGGCCCGGACCCGCTCGCGGAAGGTGGCCAGCGCCCGATCGTCGAAGTCGGGATCGCCACTGGGATGGAACTGCTCCAGCCAGTACACCTCGCAGCCCGAGCTGCGCAGCGCGTGGATGTACTGCATGTACACCCAGAAGTGACCCCCCCCTTCGGGGAAGCTGGTGACCTTGAACGACGAGACGACGACGGTTGCCACGAGTGGCCCTACCCCTCAGCCTTGCCGGCGAGCAGCGCCGGGAAATCGCGGAAGCCGAGCAGTCGGATCCCCGCCTGGTCCAGGGCGGTCCGGACCCGTGCATCGCAGAGCGTGTAGAGCTCCGGCTCCCGCGCGCGGGCGTAGGAGGAGTCGAGCCCTGCGTCCACATAGCCCGGGTGGCACATCAGCTCGGTCACGCCGGCCTTGACGTCGGTTTCGAGCATGCCGATGAGGCTCTCCACGCTCACCTGCTCCAGGTGGATCTCTCCCGCCCACTCGCCGTAGAAGCGGGTGAGGCAGGTTGCCGGGGAGTGCCCTCGCACCGGGATGCCGAGCGGCCTCGTCGCCTCGAGCACCTCGGGAAGTACCCGCGGGTCCTGGTGCACGTCGTGGTGGGAGTCGAGGTGCGTGGGCGGACGGCCCATCAGCTGCTCGAAGCGTCGGAGCTGGTCCTGGGTCGCCTTTCGGGGGTCGGCGGGTGCCGAACCGTCCAGCTCGAGGTGCAGCCCAACACTGAGCTCCGGGGCCTCGCGTGCCAGGGCCGCAGCTTCCGCCGCGGCCGGGCGCTCCACCATCAGGCTCGTGCTGGTGAGGATGCCGCGACGGTGCGCGTCCACGATGCCGCGGCTCACCCCGGGGCTCATCCCGAAGTCGTCTCCGTTCACGATCAGCCATCGCGTGTCTTGATCACCCATCGAGCACCTGTCTCGGCGTCCTCATGCGACCGCGCTCTGCTCGAGCGGAAGCACGGGCCCGAGCTGATCGAACCAGCCGTTCACATCGGGGAGCGCCTCGAGCGCCCAGTCACGAAGGGCCGCGTCGCCGCGCAGCAGCGCGAGCGCGGGCCAGAGGACGTGGCTCGCGATGCGGGACCGCTCCGCGGTGTCGAACAGGCCGTTCAGGCTGTGGGCGTCAGGGAGCCGCCATCCACGGGCGGCGACCGCCTCCTCGTAGTCCGCGAGGACGTCCGGGCGCTGGGAGCTCGGGAAGCGGATCAGGAGCGTCGAGAGATCGTAGGAGAAGCGGGCCACGCCGGCGTGATCCCAGTCGATCAGCCGCACCCGCACCCAGTCATCCGCCGGGAGGACGAAGACGTTCGTCAGCCAGAGGTCCCCGTGGACCAGGGTCTCGGGGCCGCCGAGCTCTTCGAGGGCGCGGGCGCGATCGCTCTCCTCGTCGAGCATCCCCTGGAGCTGTGCCATCAGCTGATCGCACGCGGCGTGGACCCGCCCGGGGAGCTCGACGCCAGCCGGGGCCATCGCCTCGAGCGCGCGCAGCGCGTCCCTTGCGTTGCCCCCGAAGAAGGCCCGGCCCAGGTCCCCGCCCTTTTGACGGCACTCGCCCAGCAGGGGATGGTCGGCGAAGCGAAGATGCAGGTCGGCGATGGCGCGCACCGCCGCGCGCACGCGGCGACGATCGTTCGGGTCGCGATCGAGCCCCGCGTCGCCCCAGTCCTGGTAGATCTGCCAGCTGCTTCGCGCATCCGCCGCCCAGGCAAGCAGTCCCGGACCGAGAGCTTCGAGGCCGACGGCCGGCAGCCAGCGCTCCACCACCATGCGGTTGCGGTGCGCAACGACGGCACCGAGCTGCTTCACGACGACCGATCGTCGGGAGCCGGCCGTCTCGACGCGCAGGCGTCGAACCCGAGACTTGAAGCGGTCCGAGCCGACGAGTCGGGTGGCCGGACCCAGCAGCTCGACGAGCGCGGCGCGCAGCGCCGAGAGCTCGTGCCCGGCGTCGAAGAGCGCCTCGAGCCCCTCGAGCGCGATCTCCCCTCTCCCGATCACGCGGCCCATGCGGTCTCCCGCAGCGCGGCACCGATCTCATCGCGGTAGATCCGGATCGCGGGGATCGGCTTGTCGGGATAGCGGTAGGCCAGGTCCCCGGACACCCAGACCAGGCTGGAGAGGCTGCGGAATACCCGTCCCAGCGCGACGATCCCGCGCAGGCGCGAAGGCTCGAGGTCCGGCCAGTGCTCGCGCAGCGCGGCCCCGTACTCGGCGACGTCGCAGATGGGCAGCTTCGGCTCCCTGCGCGAGGGCCACAGGTCGCAGGCGGGCACCCCCCAGCCGGCCATCTCCCAGTCCATCGGGAAGAACTCCGGCCCCCCGGGCCCCGAGCGGATGTGGAGGTTCTTCTTGCAGAAGTCTCCGTGGACGAGGGTGCGGGGCAGCTGCCCGCAGGCCTCTTCGATCTCCTCCCAGCGCGCCTCGAGCGCGTCGCACTCCACCAGGAGCGATTCGAGCACCCCCCGGTGGCCGTCGTCGAACGCGGGGTTTCCCAGGTTGGCGAGGACTGCGCGGCGCCCCTTCCGGAGCAGCTCGAGGTGGTGGGCGGGACCGCGGTCGGGAAGGTCCGTCCCGGCAATGCGCGAGGCGGCCCCGTGAAAGCGTGCCAGCCAGCGAGCGGCCAGCACCCGATGCTCGGGGATCCCGGGATCGCAGCGATTCGAGCCCCCGTCCTCCATGAACAGCCAGAGCCACTCCGGCTCCTCCACCGATCCGTAGTAGCGGGGCAGCGGAATCCCCAGCTGGGGGAGCACGTCTTCGTAGATCCGCTGCTCGGTGTGCGAGTGCTTGCCTCGACACAGCTTCGCGACGACCGGACTGCCCCCCTCCCCCGCGCCGTGGAGCCGGTACAGGACGCTCTTCTTGCTGCGCCGGGGGCCGATCCGCTCCACCGCCGTGGGCGCGGGGCCCCCGGTGCGGAGCCAGGCCCGAATCACGACCTCGTCCTTCGGGGGCTGGATGCGTTGACTCACTTCGAACCTCCAGATGCCGCCAGCAGCTCTGCTTCGCCGGGCGGGGAGAGCCTGCCGTCGCGGATCTCCACGTGCAGGTCGCAGTTGGCGAGAGTCTCGAGCCGATGCGCGATCGAGAACGTGGTGCGCCCCTCGACCAGGCGCTCCATGGCGTCGAAGATGATCCGCTCGGTGGCGGGGTCGACCGAGCTGGTCGGCTCGTCGAGGACGAGCACGGGAGCATCCGTGAGGAAGGCGCGAGCCAGCGCGATGCGCTGCCGCTCTCCCCCCGAGAGCCGCATGCCCCGCTCGCCGACCCGGGTGGCATAGCCATCGGGCAGCCGCTCGATGAACTCGTGGGCCCCCGCCGCGGCGGCGGCCTCCGCGATCTTCCGTTCGCTCGCCTTGGGCCGGGCGTAGGCGATGTTCTCGGCGATGCTCGTGGGAAACAGCACCGGCTCCTGGAGGACGATGGAGAACTGGCGGCGTAGATCGGCGACGCGGTAGTCGCGCAGATCGACCCCATCCAGGAGGATGCAGCCCTGGGTCGGGTCGTAGAAGCGCGTCAGCAGGCTGATCAGCGTGGTCTTGCCGGCTCCCGTGGGTCCGCTGATCCCGACCCGCGTGCCGGCGGGAACCTCCAGAGAGATGCCCTGCAGGATCGGCTCGCCCTCGTTGTACCCGAAGCAGACGTCGCGGAAGGAGACGCTGCCCTCGGCCCGGACCAGCGGCCGGGCGTCCGGCCGCTCCTCGACGTCGGGCGCGTGATCGAGCAGGGCGAAGGCGCGCTCCGCACTCGCCAGCTGGTTCTGGAGGCGGGCTGCCTTGCGGCTCATCGTCTTCAAGGGATCGTAGATCTGGGCCACGTAGCCCATGATGAGCAGCAGATCGCCGAGGCTCAGGATGCCCGCCTGCACGTGCCGGATGCCGATCCACAGCACCACGGCGGTCCCACTCGCGGTGACGAGCCCCACCAGCACCCCGAAGCAGCCTTCGACGAAGGCGAGCCTCAGTCGCTCGCGCAGGCCCCGGCCGGCCTGGCTGGTGAAGCGTTCCTGCTCGCGGTCTTCCTGGCCGAAGGCCCTCACCACGCGCAGGGCACCGAGCACCTCGTGGACGACGGAGAGCGCCGAGCTCTCGAGCTGCTTGACCTTCCGAGACCGTTCCCGCAAGCGCCGGCGGTAGGCGGCCAGGGTCCCGATCAGAACCGGCGTGATCGTGAGCGTCACCA